>CAYNGG010000024.1:7368-18235 GCA_964396575.1 uncultured Desulfobacteraceae bacterium
CACGTCCACCTGGAAGTTTTTATCCACGCCGGGCTGCTTGAAGTAGGATGTAGGTATCCCTTTCCGGAGCATGGCGATCCCGCACCGGTCCGTCCGGCAGATATCAGCGTTCCAGTTATGACACGGCTTGCCCAGGATGTCCGTGCGCTTCAAGCCGGTCACCCCTTCGCTGGCCGCGTTGATGAAGGTCCAGCTCATGTCCATGTCGGTGACCGAGATGGGGAAGGGGATGGCGTCGAGCATCGACTCGTACCAGAAGGCCCGATCCTCGGCATCCTTCTTCATCCGGTTGTGCTCGGTGATGTCCTGGACCACCTCGATGTGGCCGATATTGCGCCCGTTCCGGTCGTGAAGGTAGGCCGCGTCCACCTGGAAGTCCCTGTCCACGCCGGGCTGAGTAAAATAGGAAGTCGGGTGGCCGGCCTTGAGCATGGCGATCCCGCACCGGTCCGTCCGGCAGATGTCCGCGTTCCAGTTGCGGCAGGGCTTGCCCAGAATTTCGTCCCGCTTGAGCCCGGTTACCGTCTCGGAAGCCTTGTTAATAAAGGTCCAGCACATCTCCGGATCGGTGACCGACAGCGGAAAGGGCAGGGCGTCCAGAATGGCCTCATAGAGGTCGATCTGATCGGCCATCCGGAAGACAATGGCGTTGATCCGGGTCAGCAGATCCTCGGCACCCCCCTGAATCCCGTCGGTGTCGATCCGGGCGTCATGGTCTCCCGCCTCAATGGCTCCCTGGAGGGCCTTGACTTTGTCGAGAACGCTGTCATGGATATGATGTCGCCCAAACGAAAAAGGAAATCCCATAATCTTGATCCTCCATTCGGTTCAAAATGATGGATGCGCGTCGGCCGGACGGCTTTCAGCATCGGACGGCCAGGCAGAGTCCATCCCAATCCGGTGAGTGTTGTGGTAGAAGGGTGAGCAGGGAGACGGACCGCCATTCGGCCCGCTCGAAGATTGCCCGGTTGAACGGATCGGCGGCGGCGAATCCCACGTTGTCGGCGATTAGAAGGCCGCCCGGGCGGGTCAGGGCCGTGCATAAATCGAGTGCCGGGAGATAGCCTTCCTTGTCGATATCCAGAAAAACGAGATCAAAAGGAGGCGACAACGTGGGCAGGACCGATTCGGCCGACCCTTCGACGACCGTCACCCGGTCGGCCAGCCCGGCGGCTTCCAGGGTTTGCCTTGCCCGGGCGGCCATCTCCGGGTTTGCCTCCAGCGTGATGACCTTTCCGGCCGTCGGCTCGGCGCCCCGGGCCAGGTGGATGGCGGAATAGCCGGTGGCCGTGCCCAGCTCCAGAATCCGTTTCGCCCCGGTGACCCGGGCCAGAATAAAGAGCAGCTCGCCCACCGCCGGTCCGACAATGGGGATGCCTTCGGTGGCGGCGTCTCTTTCCAGTCCCTTCAGGATCTCATCGCCCTCGGGCACTCGCTTTCTAAAATAGTCTTCCAGATTCGGGATCATGTCCGCCATGGTCGCATCCTCTCCTTTCATGCGGGGTCCCCGTCCGTCGAGTGAATTGTACCAGACCGGAACCAAAAAACAAGCGCCGCCGTTGCGGGGGCCAAACCTTTTTTTGGCTTTCACCAACGGGAAAAGTTTGGTAGAAACAAGCGTGACCACTGGCAAGGGCCGTTTCCGGGTCCGAACGAATGCCCCGTGTCCCAAACAACGCTTCAGAACACGCCAACGAAAGGAGCCGCATCATGTCCAAGTACGAATGCCCCTGTGGGTATGTTTACGATCCCATGCTGGGAGACCCCGAAAACAACATTCCTCCCGGAACCGCTTTCGAGGACCTGCCGGATGACTGGGTCTGCCCCAAATGCGAGGCCGAAAAAGAATTTTTCGAAAAGATGGATTGATGATCCGCCGGGGCCAGTGAGCCCCGGCAGCTCTTGATACCTGATAATGCGGCGGCAGCCAAGGAGATGCCATGGACTTTCCCGATGTCGTTTTCCGGATCATCAGGGACCGGGACTGCCCGCTCTATGAGCAGGGAGACGAGTTGCATCTATCGCAGGCGGTCGCCCTTCATCTCCCCTATGGCAAAGCCGCCTGTCTGATCCTGGTGATGGATATCTGCGAGGCGATGCTCGATATCGAAACCGGAGCCTCGCCCATGACCGATCCATCCGGCGCGTTCAACTGCTCCGGCTGTACCGGAGAGATCCGGGTGGAATACACCAAGGAGGCGGACGCCGCATCGCCGGCGGAAAAGCGGGCCGACAACGTCGATTCCATCTCCAGCCTGCTCACCAACTTCTCCTTTTTCGGAACCCTCGACGAACGGCACATCAACGAGCTGGTCCCCCTGCTCAAGATCAAAAAGTATGTGCAGGGGGAGATCGTCATCGAAAAGGGGGAGCGGGGTCGGAACCTGTTTATCATTCTGTCGGGCCGGGTGGAGGTCCTTGGCGGCGACGGAATCCACATGGCGTTTCTGGAAAAGGGCGAGGTCTTCGGGGAAATGTCCCTCCTGAGCGGCGACCCGGTGGGAGCGACGGTCAAGGTGACCGACCCGTCCACGGTCCTCTATCTCGACAGCCGGGATTTCCGCCGGGTCCTGAACAAATTTCCATCCCTCCAGATGTACTTCGCCCAGCTTTTGGCCCGGCGGCTGGCCCGGGCCAACGTCGAGCGGTCCCAGGATTTTTCCACCGGGATGGTGGGGCATCTTTCGGAAATGTCGCCTTCGGAGCTCTTCCAGGCCCTCAACGTCAACCAGAAAAGCGGGGTTCTCTCCATCAAGCTTCCCGCCGGAGATGCCGAGGTGATCTTCCGGGAGGGGGAGCTCATCGGGGCGAGCTACGGGGACCAGACCGACAAGACGGCCTTTTTCATCATTTTGCAGGAAAAGGAAGGCCGGTTCAAGTTCTCGCCGGGCCTGACGGAGGCCCAGGAAGCCGCCCCGGCCCTGGGCAACTTCATGTGGCTCTTGATGGAAGGGGCTCGACGGCAGGACGAGGAAGGCGAGCCCCATGACGACTGAAGCTCCCTTCGCCTGCTCCTCTCCGGCGGGTCGGCGCCTCGGGGCGCTGCTGTTGATCTTTTTTTTGACCATCAGCGCCGGCTGCGCGTCGATCCTGACCGCGCCGGAACCATCCCCTCCGGTCGCCGGCCGGCGGATCGACTTAAATGGTCCCTGGAAGGTCCATCCCACCCGATTGACCCCCGCCGATCGCTTTTCGCCGGCCGTCGATGATTCCGGATGGCCCCAAATCCAGGTCCCCGGTCACTGGGATCGAGAGGGCCTGGCGGGGGAGACATCGCTCTGGTATCGACGGAGATTCCCTCTGGCCGGGGACCTGGCCGGTTATCGGCTCCGGCTGGTCTTCGATCGGGTCAACTACGCCGCTGACGTTTGGGTCAACGGCACTTACCTGGGGCATCAGGCCCGCTTTCCGGCGCCGTTCGAATTCGACGTGACCGGTTTGCTCAAGGCGGGTGACAACCTCCTGGCGGTCCGGGTGGAAAGCCCCCCGGACAGCCGAGACCTCATCCGGGGCGGGATCACGGAGACCGGACAGCATCCGCCCCGCAACCCCGGCGGCATTACCGGGCCGGTCCATCTCCGGATATCCGAGGCGGTGGCCATCGAAACCCTCCGAGTGACCCCGGAGACCGTCTCCGACGGCGGCGGGCGGTGCGAGGTAGCCCTGACGCTCGCTTCCGGGCTCGACGAGGAAACCGGGCTCACCTTTCGGGCGACGCTGACCCCGCTGGGCGAGAGAGCCGGCTCAGGCGGCCGGGCCGTGGTCGATCGGACCGTGACGGTCCCGCCCGGCCGATCCACCACCAGCCTGATGCTGGCCGCCGATCGAGTCCGACGCTGGTGGCCCTGGGACGCCGGAGACGCGCCGCTCTACCGGGTGGCGGTCACGGTCCTCCGGGAAGGCCGGCCCCTGGACACGGCCGGGACGACGATCGGATTTCGCCGGCTCCAATGGAATCCCCGGACGGCCGAATTCCGGATCAACGGCCGGCGGATCTTTTTGCGGGGGACCATCTACGCCGGGTCCCGGTGGCCGGCCGGGATGACCGAGGCCGATTACCGGCGGGATGTCGAGCTGATGAAGGGGGCCAATATCAACACCGTCCGGGTCTCCGGCCATCCGCCCCGGCCGGTGTTCTACCGGATCTGCGACGCGGAAGGTCTCCTGGTCTGGCAGGACCCGGCGATCAACGGGGGAAGTCCGGCGGATCGTGATTTCCAAAAGAAAGCCGTCCGTCAAAGCCGGGCCATGGTCGAGACGCTCCGGGATCATCCCGCCATCATCGCCTGGGCGGCGGGGATCGAAGGGCCGTCACCGGGCGGGATCATTTCGGACAAGCAGGCGCTCCACGCCGCCGTTGCCGACGCCTTAACCGAAGCGGATGGAAGCCGGTATGTTCACCGGCCCGATCCGGGGACCCGTCCGGGCTGGGGCTGGTTTTCGGATACCTATCTCCGATATGCCGACGCCGACCCGCCCCATCTGATCACGGCCTTCGGGGCCCCGGCCCTGCCCGATGACGGCGGCTCCCCGGCCGGACGGTGGCCGGCGGAGGGACCGGATTGGGACCAATTGGAAGCCCGGGGCTTGACCCGCCGCGAGGCGGTGGAAGTAGCGGGGATTGTCGCCGGGTCGGGGCCGGATGAGCTGGCCCGACGCACCCGGCGGTATTCAGCCCGACTCATCGGTTTTGCCGCCGAGCGGCTCCGCCTGGCCCGATTTAATCCGGTGGCCGGGATCTTCCAGTATGGCTTTGTCCCGCCGTCCCCCATGACCGCGTGGGGGATCGTCGATGCCTCGCGACGCCCCTTGCCGGGATATGCGGCCCTCAAGACCGCTTATCAGCCGGTGATGCCGATCATCGAGTGGGACCGGACGATCTGGACGGCCGGCGAGACGGTGACCGTGACCCTCTGGACCGTCAATGACCGGCCCGACCGGTTCGACGGCGCCCGCCTCGATTATGCCGTCATCACCGCCGAAGAGGGGGCCGCCGTCCTGAGCCGTTCCACCGAGCTGACCATCTGGCCCGACGCCGCCCGGAAGGCGCTGGCCCTTCGGCTTGACGGGCTGGCCGAGGGAGCCTATCGGCTGATGGTTACCCTGACCGACGCCGACGGCCGACCGCTGGGGGAGAACGGGTTTGATTTCGAGGTGGTGTTCTGATCGATGAAGACAATCCTGCTCGTGGACGACGATTCCTTTATTGAAAAAGTCCTCCGAAAACGACTCCAGAAGGCCCCTTACGAGATCCGTCGGGCCGAAAACGGCCGGGTCGGCGTGGAACAGGCCCTCGCCCTGGTGCCCGACCTGATCCTCATGGACACCCACATGCCGGAGCTAAACGGTCCCGACGCCGTCAGAGCACTCCGGCAGCATGGCTACACCGGCGCCATTGTCGCGCTGACGGCCTGCGAGGACGAGGGGACCCGCCAGCAATTCCTGACGGCCGGCTGCGACGGGATCATCCCCAAACCATTTGGCAAAGAAGTGGTGGCCACCATCGCCCGGTTTTTAGCCCAAGAGGCGCCATCCGGGGAGTAAACCCGCCGCCCATCCTCATCACCGGCTTTTCAAATTGTATTTGACAATGCACCAGACGGCCCAGAGCCCGTCCCGCCAGCCGATTTTTTTGCCCTCCGAATAGCCCCGGGGGATATAGGGCACCGCGACCTCGGTCAGACGAAAGCCGTCCTTAACCCGCCGGCCCACGTAGGCGGTGAGCTCCGGCTCCACCCCGAAACGGTCCTCCTCGATGACGATCCCGTCCAGCGCCGGTTTCGAAAAGATTTTATAGCAGGTCTCCATGTCGGTGAGGCGAAGGCCGCTGAAGAGATTGGACAGCTCAGTGAGAAACCGGTTGGCCAGATAATGAACGGAGAGCGAAAACGGGGTGTTCTGGAAGCGGGACCCATAGACCATTTCGGCCTGGCCAGTGATGATGGGCCGGATCAGATCCGGGAGTGATCGGGGGAGGTCCAGCTCGAGGTCCGCGTCCTGGGCCATGATGATATCCCCGCCGGCCTGGGCGAATCCGGTCCGGAGGGCCGCCCCCTTGCCCCGGTTGGTCTCGTGAAAGAGGACCCGGACATCGGGGGCCGAAAGAGCCCGGAGGAGCTCCCGGGTGCCGTCGGTGGAGGCGTCGTCCACGACGATGATCTCCGTGGAGACCGATTGGATAGACTGAACCTGGCGGATCAGATCCAAAATGGTCCCCTTTTCGTTGTAGGCCGGGATGATGATGCTGATCCGCATGTCGGTCTCCTTTGGTGGTCCTTGCCGCTTAGAGGTAATATCGGGTGATTACGGCGCCGATGGCGTAGAAGAGGGTTATGGACGGCACGGTTGCCGACACGATTCCCAAGGTGTCGGGGCTGATCCGTCCGGCCAGGCGCCGGTTGTGGAACAATGCGCAGATCACCGGGGCGGCCGGGATGAAGTACCGTCCCTGGGCCTGCCCGATGCTTTCGCTCGTGATCCGGGTCCAGATGAAATACTGGCTGGTGATAATCAGAAAGACGCAGGCCCCGACCACGGTCAAGAGCAACAGCCGGACCCATGGGGTCAGGCTGATCTCGGGCGGGCCGTCCATCAAACTGACTACAACCAGGACGGTGAGATAGACGGCGACCACCGCCATCGACAGCTCGATATTGAGCCATCCCAGCATCCCCACGAAGGAGTGAAGATAAAACGGGAGATAAGTGGCCAGGTTGTCGAACACTCGCGCCAGGTAGCCGAAGGGGTGGGAGAGGATAAAGAGCTTGGCCATGGGAAAAGGCATCCCCCCCCGGAGATGAGTGACCGTCAGTTGGCCCGCCACCGTCCCCCAGGCCAGAAAAAGGCCGGCCGAAAGCACGACCATGGCCCCGCCGATCATCAGATGCCGCCGCCATCCCCCCATCCGGCGGGAGGGAATCAAAAAGACGAGCAGAGTGAGCGGAAAATAAACGCTTTTTGACAGCGAGACCAGGGCGGCCAGACCGGTGGAGCCGACCATCGCCCGGGTGGAGACCGACTCGGCCGGACCCCAGGCCATTCGGAGAAAACCCGCAAACAGAAGAAAAGAGAGGCTGATGGCCAATGCGTCCGGCGAGAGGGAGGCGAGCTGGTGAACGGTCATGGGCATGAGCGCCAGCAGCGTCAGGACGTTTTGAAAAGCCGGGGTGATCCGGATGGCCAGGGCGATAATGAGGGTGGCCGTCAGGAGATTGGCCCAGCGGCCCAGATAGGTCAGAACCACCGGCGGCGCCCCCATCCACTTGCCGACGGTGATCGCGGCGGCGGCGGGAAAATAGGGCAGGGGATTGTACAATCCGGAGCCGGAAAAGACCACAAACGAGCGTTGCTCGGGGTGGAGGGGAATCTCCAGAGCCTGTCGAATATGGGCGACGATCTGTTTATTCTCCGGATGGGCGTAGATATCGTGGCGGATCAGGCGCTCGGTCCGGACCAGGCTGTCCGGGATCGGGCCGCCGAGCCGGTCCCCCTCACGGACGGCGATCCAGTCGCCCTGAGTGATCTGGTAGATCCGGAAGAAATGCTGGGGCTCGTCGGCCACCTCCAACGGAGGCATGGCCAGGGAAAAGGCCAGGCCGAAAAAAAGCCCGAGGATCGCATACCGGATCGACGGTCGGGAGAGGGCGGCAAGGCATTCGGGCTTCCGGATCATGGCTGAGGGTTCCCTTCCGGAAGGTCATTCGCCCGACGCTCGACGGAAAATCTTAAAGCCCGGCGGATAAAGGGCTGCCACCGGGGCCAGTCAACCTTGTAGTAGGGGTAGAGCCGGGTGATCCACCCCGTCCGGCCGTCCAGCTCGATCCGGTACGCTCCGTTCCGGTAGTCAAGAAAGCTCACCCGGGGCAAGTCATCCACGAAGATGTCAAAGGCCCGGTCCCGGGCATAGCCCCCGTTTTCAAAAACCGGGGTCTCGTGGGCCTGGATGGCGTCCATCCGGACCCCGCAAGCGGCCGCGCCCAGAACGAGGGCCAGAAGCCAGCCCCACCCGAGAGTGCTTCCGGCCATCCGTAAGCATCCGGGATAAATGCCATCCCGGCGGCCTGATCGCATCTGATCAGGCCCCGATCAGGGTTCGGATGGTCCGGGAAGTGTACTCACCGGTGTCCGCCAGACCGTCCACGGGGAGGAAGGCATCGGCGTTCCGGGAAAAAAGGCAGGTGGCCGAGGCCGGAAAGTCCTCGTCCGCCCGGTAGAAGATGTAGAGAAGATGGATCTTGGGCAGCGGCCGGACCCGAAACGCGAGGTCGCCGCCCATCGCCGGGGGCGCATCCCCGCCGTCGAGGGCCGAGACGATCTCGGCTTTCCGGCGGAAAATGGTCTCCACATGGGGGACCAGGATCGATTCGGCATGGGATGCAAAGGCGCCCACATAGGGAAAGGCGTTCGGGATCTCCTTGAAGGCCTTATAGGGCGTCAGGACCGGTTCCACCGGCTGGGCGTGGAGGGCGTAAAGGGAGATGAGAATCCCCAGGACGCCGGTCTCGAGACGGTCTCCGAGCTGGATGCCGTCCGGGGAGATCCGGCAGGGGGCTCCAAAGGCGGTGAAAACGAAATCAGAAGTTCCCTCCAATCGGGCCCCCATGGCCTCGGCGGCGTCTTCCCGCTGTTCCTCGTAAAACCGGTTCAGGTTATCCCGGACGATGGCTGCGTAATTGTCTTCCATGATCTCCTCGCTTTCGTGGATCTTCCGCCCGGCGGCGGCAGACGTCCCGTAGTGGGTAACCTATCCGGGACGGATCTTCAAGGATGATTTCAGCTTATCACATCAATTGAATCTCACTTTCCTCACGCAGCGATCCTTTCGGAAGATCAGAATGTAGGGCCGGAGGTTGGGAATCGCCCGGACCGCCCCACTGCTCAAATACTTTTCCATTTCCGCTTTTGCCTCGCGTTCCAGTGTATCCAGATGTTTGTTGTTGGCTCCGGCTTTGGCGTATTTCAGCTCCAGGAGATAATGGGCTGAACGTTCCGGCTCGAAAACGGCCTGAAGGTAGATGTCCGCATAGCCGTCCGCGCCGACTTCGTATTCACTGTGCGGAATGTAGAGATCCACATCCGACAGCAGACTCATCATCACCACTTTGATGTACTTTTCTTCAAAGCGCTGGTAATCCCGGTTGGATAAGCCTTTGAGCAGTTGTTCAGTCAATCCGATAAGATTGTCCGGGTTTCCGTCGATCAATTGATCTATCATCTCCATTTTCGCATGGCTGCTGATTCGCACTTCGCTTCGCGTCATCAACCGCCGTTCCATATATTCCAGATAGAGACTTTCCAGGACCACGTTCGGCATCTTCAAAATGATTTTCGGCCCTTGTCTTGCACTGATGGTGAGGTAGCCCATGTAAAACAGCAGGCTGATCAGTGCCGCCTCGTCGAACAGAAACTCGGTTTCCCAGGTCAGAACAAAGAGTTGCTGAATTTCCCGCACCGGTATGACGGTATCCCGCACAATCCGGGTCAGCACCGCTTCCTCCGATGATTTTTCACCGGCGGAAAGGATGGTCCGGATTTTGCGGTAATCGCTGACCACATTGGGATCGATCATGCTCGTGATGTAACGGTGCCGCGGGTTGTAGCTAAGGCAATAATACAGCACCATATCGCTGTTATAGACCGTCCGTTCCGCAAGCGGACTGAAGCGGTATCCGTCGTAGTACATCCGGATAATTTCCCGGGTCTTCTCCACTTCCGAGGGAAACAGGGATTTCAGGATCGGCGTGATCTCCTCATCCGTGAATCCGAACATTTCGTTGTACCGAACATCAGTGGAAAGATTCATGCCGATATTGAAGCCGCTGGTCAGTGAATCGAGCAGTACAGGCATCACCCCAGTGATGAAAATGCGGTCAACCACGCTTTTCGTGCCCTTTTTCAGGGCTTCGTAAAAGGGCCGAATATAGCCCTCGGTTCCGACTAGATCCTTGAAGTTTTCTTTCCCCTGTGACAAGATATTGTTCGCGAAATGGTCATATTCGTCAATGATGACATACACGCATCTCCCCATGTCCCTTCCGCGGATTTTGTCAAAGAGAGCCGTGAGGATATCATTGGGTTGCGACTGCGCCAGGATGTGTTTCCGTTCGGCCGGGGGAAAAAATTCCCGGTAAAGCCCCATAAACACATCAACACTGCCTCTGACCACTTTTGAGAACCCTTCGGCGGCGTTCCGGAGGGTTTCGGTATTGATGCCGCTGAAGTCGAAACTGAGGACCAGGTAGCTGTTTCGGTTGGGGGTGGGATGGTCATAAATGTAAGCTCCCTTGAACAGCTCGGCAAATCGGTCTTCATACCGGCGGTCGTAGTACCGGGAGAGCATGTCGCAGAAGAGCGTCTTGCCGAATCTCCGGGAGCGCAGCATCATGTTATAGCTGCTCGGCTCCGTTTCCAGCATTTCGAGATAGCGGGTCTTGTCCACATAGTAATAGCCCTCTGTTCGGATTTTTTCGAAACTCGATTCTCCGTATGGCAATTTCATCCTTTTGGGCCTCTCAATTTCGGCAAAAATGTTGTGTAATGGGCGGGGCATGTACGTATTTGCTGGAGAAGTTACCGGTTGTATGAGGTCTAACGGTCAACAATGTAACAGAGGAACCGGAGCCTCCGGTCTCTTTGAAGGCTGCCGATGCTTGGGGATAAGCGGTCTGAAGCCTTCCGTAAATCCGGATTTGTGTGGATTTCAGCGAAACTCGAAGGGCGGCTCCGAGGAAGGGGGAGCGATCGTACATGGAAGACACCCTCTTTTTTTATCATCCCGATATCTGTATCGAAAAAAAGCAAAGCGGGCAAGGAAAACTTTTCCGGATTATCGGATGACAGGTTGAGCTTTATCCGTTAAGATTGTATG
>CAYNGG010000025.1:0-18230 GCA_964396575.1 uncultured Desulfobacteraceae bacterium
CCTTCATTCGTCGTTTCGTAAGCTCATTCTCCCCAACCACGCCAAGCCAATCATCCCAATTCCCGCTATTAACATTACCAGAGGTTCTGAAATTTCCGTAAGCCAGAAGGGGTTTTGGTTAAGCTCAACCGTTGTGACCCCTAATGATGTTCCTGCAACGATTGTACCAATTATAACAGAAAAAAACATAATCTTTAGCGTCTTGGACATAAGTGCTCCTATTAACTAAGGATGCCTTCTATTTTATATTGATGATGCCTGTCATACGTGAAGCTTGGCATCTCTCAATGCACTTGATGTGCCATCATGTCTTCCGAAATCGTTTTTCTTTGCAAGATGCTGTATTTGTCAATATATCCAGAATGTTAAAGCCAATCAGAGATCGTTATAGTTTCTCATCCAGCCAATATGAAATCGATCTAACGGACATACAAAATTTCGAAATTTACATTTTTTGCAGCAGAAGAATTCAAATACTTCACATTTTGTTCTGGACATAAGCGGGTTTTCCAAATTTAGTAAACATTACTACAATATTTGTAGGTCGGCTCTAAATATAAAAAGTTTGAGTTAGTTAGAGCAATCAATAAATAATAGGTGTAGATCCAACCCTCTTACTCAAGCCGAGTATTTATGTTATCCTGGAAATGGTTCTTGTGGATAGTGCTTTTGCTGATCGCCAATGATCAGATTGTCCACTTTCTAAATTATCTTAAAAAGGGGTTAAACGCAATTGGAAAATTTCGAAACAATGAAAAAGCCACGGATTATCGGCGTGATGGGCGGAGGCGTGGTCAGTCAAGCGGATGCGGAACGGGCCTATGAGCTCGGGCGACTGATCGCGGAAAACGGCTGGGTCCTGCTCAACGGCGGAAGACGGGCGGGAATCATGGAGGCTTCGGCCCGGGGCGCGGCCGAAGCGGGAGGACTGACGATCGGGATTCTGCCGGATGACCGTGATCACCCCGGCGTGTCCGAGCATATCCAGATTCCCGTCTTCACCGGGATGGGGAACGCCCGGAACGTAATCAATGTTCTGAGCAGCCACGTGATTGTGGCGTGTCCCGGAGGGGCGGGGACACTTTCAGAGATCTCACTGGCGCTGAAGGTGAACAGGCCGGTCATCCAGCTACAATCAGCGGAGCAAAACCGACAAAATTTGGAGGTCATCAGGCGATACACTGAATCGGGTACCATTTTTGGGGCGGGTTCACCGGAAGCGGTCATTGAGATCATCCATCAGTTGACGGAAGCATAGCTCCCAATGAAGTCCGGCCAAGGATGGCTTCGGCCATCCACAGGTCTTCCGGGGCGGTGATTTTTATGTTCCGGCGGTTTCCGGTGACGATGGTCACCGGATGCCCCATCCGCTCGACCAGAGACGCATCGTCAGTTCCGGTAACGCCTTCCCGCCTCGCCCGATCGTGGGCTTCCCGAATCAGTTGGCAGGCAAACGCCTGGGGCGTCTGAGCCATCCAGATCCCCCGCCGGGTGACGGTCTCCTGGATGCGGTGACCCGCGCCGACCTTCTTGAGGGTTTCGGTCGCCGGGGTGGCCAGAATACAGGCCCTCGACCGGGCGACTTCATCCAGACAGGCCCTGATTTCCGCTTCCCCGACAAAGGGCCGGACCCCATCGTGGATGAGCACCGGGTCTTCGTCCCCCCCCGGCCGCTCGGCCGCCAGCAGTCCGCTGTAAACCGATGCCTGTCGATCGGAGCCGCCATCGGCCATCACCACTTTGTCGGAAAATCCGTATCTTTCAACAATCCGCCGCCGGCAGTCATCTCGATCCGAGGTCGGCACAACGAGGATAATTCGTTTAATGGCGGCTGTGGTGTAGAAGGGCTGGATCGTATGGGCGAGAATCGGCCGGTCGCCGAGGACGAGGTATTGCTTTCGGACATCGGAAGCCATCCGGATCCCCCGTCCGCCGGCAACGATCACGGCCGCGGCAGATGCCATGGGGATCAGTTGTCTTTCAGATAGCTGATTTTTTTGGGAAGCGGAGTGCCTTTACCGAAGATATCCTCGCCGTAGTTGACCGAGGCGAGCACCTCGATGTCCTGAAGCGCTCGGGCATCTCCTTCGAAAATCACATGGGAGATTTCTTCATTCTGGATCTTGCCGCCGGCCCACTGAAGGTCAAGCACGGAAGAGGCATCGAAGCGGTCCCCATCGACGACGAGCGAGACGTCCCCTCCATATTGCTTGACGATCTTGGCAATCAACAGGCTGGGCCGGCAGTGGAAGCCCCGGCGGGCCGGGATCGGCACCGTCACGGCGGTCCGCTCGATATTGTCATTTAAGATCTCCCGAGCCAGCGACCGACCTTGGGTCAGGTAATGGCAGACATAATAGAGTCCGTAGTTCACCGTCCGATCCAGCAGAAGTTGAGGGTCCACCAGATCGGCCAATTGCTTCTGAACGCTTTGATAGATGTCCTTATAGCCCGCTTCGTGGAGATGGCGCTCAAAAAAGTGGAGAAGCCGGCCGATCATCTGGAGCAGGTGGAAGACCACGGAAAAGTAGCTCCGAAACTCCTTGAGCTTCAGCGGCCCATAGCCGTAGCCTCCATGGATGACGTAAGTGTCGAAGTAAGATTGGAGGTTGTGGACCAGCATCTCAAATCGACGGATCTCGACTTCATTGATCTTGTCCGGGACCAGTTTCAACATACTTTCTGGATCGTAGGGCTCGAAAAAGGCCAACTGATCGAAATACTGAGCGATGCTGAGGTAGTCGGAGGCGATTTTGACGATGTTCTTCTGCTGCTCTTCCTTGGCCTCGTCGTCGATGTCATAGTCGAGGATCTCCCCTGAGGTGATGCCGGGAAACTGAGCGGAATCGAATCCTTGACCGGGGACGCCGATGTTGAGCCGCCGGGCTTCATCCAGGATGACCGGAGCGAGCTTCATCAATGAGCGGTTCAGAAACTCGAGGGTCTCCTCTCCCCGGCCGGCAAAGGTTTCGCTGTCGGGAAGCTCATAGTAAACCAGCCGGTTGGAGATGTGCTTTTGGGAATACGCCCCTAAGCTGAGATGTCGGACGGCGGAGCAGAGCTCCCGGTAGAAAAACCAGTTTTTGTTGTTCTTGGCGCCGTGGAAATCGAGGAAGTCTTCGAGGACCTGGGATGTCCCGATCAGCTTGGAGTAGAGCTTCTTGGTGAATCGGTGTCTCGGCGAATCAAATGAGGCGAGGTAGTTGCAACATCTCAGGTAGTCATGGGAAAAGACGCGCACCATCTCGGCAAAGGAGATAATACAGGCATCCACTGGTCCTTCCTTTGTCACATCATATCCTTTTCGGTTTCGGATATCGCCTTGTCGAGCTTTTCCTTCAAGCGCATCGGCAGACCTTCGATGTCCACGTTCAAAAATCCCCGGACAATGGTGGAAACGGCCGATTCCTCGTCAAGCCCCCTGGCCATCAGGTATTCGATCTCCCGTTGATCGATTTTTCCGACCGCCGCTTCGTGGGACATCTCGACTCCGGGAACGTAACCGGATAGCTCGGGAATGGCCCGCATAAGGCCATCCTGAAGAATCAGCCCCTTACACTCCAAGTGGGCCTTGACTCCCGCCACCTTGCCGATGAGCTCCCCCCGGGCAATGATCTCGCCCCCGGCGCTGATCCCCCGGGAGATGATCTCCGCCCTCGTATCGGGCGCTTCCAGGATCACTCGGGACCCCACATCCAGATGGCTCCCCCGGCCGGCCACCAGGACGCTGTTGAACCGGGCCACCGCGCCTCGGCCCACCAGCCGGGTGGTCGGAAACATCTGAAGCGATGAAACCGGCCGGAGCGAGATGTAATTGGAGACGAGGACTCCGCCTTCTTCGACTCTGGCCGCCGTCCGGGGCCGAACCTTGACGTCTTCCCCCCATTCGTGGATCATGGTAAAGGTCAAGCGAGCGCCCCGCTTCACATAAAATTCGGAGACCCCCACATGAAGTCCGGAGACGAGGTGAGGGGCCGTGGCGCAACCGGTGATGATATGGAGGTCCGATCCTTCCTCGGCGATTACCAGATTATGGACGTTCTGGGAAAACCGTTCCTTGGCGATGTACAGACATGCCTGGACCGGATGATCGACCTTGGCGCCTTCGAGCGACCGGATAAAGTAGCCTTCCTGGGGCTTTTCTTTTGCAAAGGCGGTGTATGCATCGGTCTCCGGGGCCAGATTCCGCCAGAGATAGTCACTCAGCCAGGGATAGTCCCGCTGGGCCTGGGTGATCCCCATCATCTCCACTCCCGGCTGGCGGGTGGCGCAATGGATCACCGATCGATCCTTGACGATAAAGGTCCCGGCCCGGTCGGTCTCCGCCGGATCCACTCCGACATTCAACAGCTTTTCGGCGTCGGCGGGGTCGATCCGGTCGAGTTGATCAAGGTATGGATGGGCCTCCGCGTCCGATTCATACTCGGTCAGGTTTACATCGCCAGGTTGATCTGACTTGAGCATCTCACACACTCCTCATATCCGTACTCCCGAATCCACTTCAGGATCTCCCGGGCATTTCTCGCGCAGCAGAGCTCTCCGTTAAACAGAACATGTCCCTTATCCGCCGTGATGTAATCGAGGATATGGCCGGTGTGGGTGATCACGAGGGCCGATTTGGTCTGATCCTCGGTCAGCTCTCTGTGGGACTTTCCACGGGCGAACTTCACGCCCCGATGGAGGAGACTGTTGATGGTATCGCCAATGAGGACAATGCTTTCGAGATCCACCCCCGATTCCGGCTCATCGAGGAGGACCATATCCGGCGCCTGGGCCAGGAGCTGCAGCAGCTCGGACCGCTTGATCTCGCCGCCGGACAGGTGTTGATTGACATCCCGATCCAGAAAATCCGTGAAATCGAGCCGGTCGGCCAGCGCTTCGATATCCATCGACCGGCCCCGGCCGCAGATCTCGACGAGGTTCCGGGTTTTGACCCCGTTGATGGTGGGGGGGCGCTGGAAGGATACGCCGATCCCCAGGCGAGCCCGCTCGTGGATGGGCATGTGAGTGATGTCGGTGCCCTTGAAGGTGATCTTGCCATGGGTCACCTGATAGCCGGAAAACCCCATGAGGGTCATCATGAGGCTGGTCTTGCCCGACCCATTCGGGCCGAACAGGATATGGGTTTCGCCGGCGGGGATCTCCAAATCGACGCCCTTTAAGATTTCCCGGCCTCCGACCTCGACTCTCAGCGCTTCGATCTCTAACATGGCCTGTTGCTGTCCCTTGTGCGTTAAGATCCATGGACGCCCGTTTCGGGTCAGTGGAGTGGACGGAGCCGGCCATAAGCCGAATCCTGTTCCCGCCGATCATTGCTGTTCAGCGGGCAACGATCATTCATCTGGGCACGCCGGTTGCCCGGCGGCTCATGCGACCTACCCGGGAGCTCGGGCGGGCCACCCTCGAACGCTCCCCTATTCGGTCTTGCACCGGGTGGGGTTTACCTAGCTTCCCCGGTCACCCGAGGAACTGGTGCGCTCTTACCGCACCGTTTCACCCTTACCCCGGACGAGCCGTCGGCCCGCTCGGGGCGGTTTCCTTTCTGTTGCACTTGCCTTCGCGTTGCCACGACTCCACGTTATGGAGCACCCTGCCCTGTGGTGTTCGGACTTTCCTCCGGACATTTCCGTCCGGCGATCGTTTGCCCGACTCCGTCCATTCCAAGCTGACCCGTCAACGGACACCGGTTTTCTGGCGGGCCGAAACCTATTCCTCTGATTTCTCCCAGTAAATCATCCGCTGGCAGTGAGGGCAGAAGCGCAGGCTGTCGAATCGCTGAAGCTCATTGTAGATCTGCGGGGGGATGTTCATGTGGCATCCGTAACAAATCGCATCGGTCACCGGCACAATGCCCACGCCTTTTTTATCCTTAATCATCAGGAACTTGTCCAGAAGTGAGGAATCCACCCGCCGGGCTATCGCATCCCACTGCGCTTTGAGGTCGGCCAGCGTCTGCTCCTTTGTCGCCGCTTCCGTTTCGACCTCGGAACGCTCACCTTTCACCGATGTTTTGAGTGTATCATAAGCCGCCTGTTTTTCGGACAGCCGCTTTTCCAGCCGCTCAATCTCATCCAGGCACTCGATCATCTCGTTTTCAAGCTCCGAGCCCTTAGCTTTCAGGTCTTCAAGGCTTTTCTGGAGTGCCTGGTGCTCCCGGACATTCTTAACATTGTTCAGGCGATTGCGGCTTTTGACCATGACGGCCGTGTTATCTTTGTTTTCCTCCTCCAGGGTTCTGTATCGGCTTTTCAAGGTCTCGAGCGCCTCCGTATCGGCCGCAATAGCCGCTTCGGAATCAGCAACCTGCCGATCCAGCTTGTTCAGCCGTTCGGAAACACCTTCGAGATGGTTTTTCAAGTCGATGGTTTCCGTCTCGATCTTCTGGAGCTCCACTAGTGTCTGGATCTGTTCCTTCATTGTCCCCCGTCCAAATACATCCGAATCATCAGGCGAGTCGGAATGGGTCCGTCTCGCCGTCATAAGGGTAAACGGCCACCGCCTGACCATCCGCGGAAAGTGCCGCCTGTAAACGATCCGCCAGCACAGTCACCGCCAGATGCTCCGATGGAAAATGACCAACATCCACCAGTCCGCGGCCGGCGGCCTCGGCATCTCTCGCATCGTGATAGCGCAAATCACCCGTGATGAAAGCCTGGGCATCCGAAGCGAAAAAGGCCCCCATCAGAGACGATCCGCTGCCGGCGCAGACCGCGACCCGCTCCACCAACAGCGACGGATCCCCCGCCACCCGAACAATTTGTGTATTCAGCGCCTTTCGAGCCCGCCGGCCCACCTCCGAAAGCGGAATCGGCCGGTCGAGTACCCCGAACCGGCCGATTCCAGCCTCCCCGTCTCCGTGTCGAAGCGGGATAATGTCGCAGGCCATCTTTTCATAGGGATGATGCTCCCGGAGCCGAGCCAACAGGGACGGCAGGAGCGATTCCCGCGAGGTCACCTCAATTTTGACCTCCGCCACATCCGTCAACTCCCCGGCCTTGCCCACCCGTGGGCGGGCCCGCGGACCCGGCCGGAAAGTTCCTCGCCCTTGAGACCGGAAGGAGCAGCCGGTGTAATCGCCAAGAACCCCGGCGCCGGACTCGAAAAAAACATCGAGGATCGCCGACGTCGCCGCCTCCGGGACATAGACCGCCAGCCGACAGAGCGGCTCGTCCATCGACTGCATGGGCCGCAATGGGGTGATTCCAAGGCGCTCGGCTAAAAGGTCGTTGATCCCGCCGGGCACGGAGTCAAGATTGGTGTGCGCTGAAAAGATGGCCAGCTTGTGGCTCAGGGCCATTTCCAGAATGGCTCCCGCCGGGGTGTCCGGGTCCACCGCGGAAAGCGGTCGGAAGAGCAGCGGGTGGTGGGTGATCAACAGTCCCGCGCCTGCCTCACAAGCCGCCCGGACGACGGCCATCGTCGGGTCCAGTGCGACCATAACGCTTTGGGCCATCCAGCTTCTGGCCCCGACTTGAAGGCCCGGGTTGTCCCAGTCGGCCGCTAAGGCTGGCGGCGCAATGACCGCCATCCGATCGATAATGCTTGATACCGATACGCTCATCGCCAATTATCAGCTCACCAACAAAAAAGGCGTGGCACCGTCCGCATCCACGCCTGGTTTACCATTCCCGCCGGGCGGTCTTTCCGACCGCCTTCTCATTTTTCAAGGTATCTGACGCCATTTCACCTGGATACCTGACTTGTGAAATGGGCCCACCTGGGATCGAACCAGGGACCTACCGGTTATGAGCCGGTGGCTCTGCCAGTTGAGCTATGGGCCCGAAAACGACCAATTCGGTGTACCGCCAACCGGTCCACCCCTAACTAGTAGCCCTCAACAAAGGCTTTGTCAAGCCCCTTAGGTGTCGATGAAGCTCTTGAGCTTCCGGCTCCGGGTGGGATGCCGGAGTTTTCTGAGGGCCTTGGCCTCGATCTGCCGAATCCGCTCCCGGGTGACCGCGAAATCCTGGCCCACCTCCTCCAGGGTGTGGTCCGCCTTTTCCCCGATGCCGAACCGCATTCGGAGGACTTTCTCCTCCCGCGGGGTCAAAGTGGCCAGGATCTTCCGGGTCTGCTCGGCCAGGTTCAGGCTCACCGCCGCGTCCGATGGGAGCATGAACTTCTTGTCTTCAATGAAATCCCCCAGATGGCTGTCTTCCTCCTCACCGATGGGCGTTTCGAGGGAAATGGGCTCCCGAGCGATCTTGAGGACCTTCCGGACCTTTTCCAGGGGAATCTCCATCTTTTCGGCAATCTCCTCGGGAGTGGGCTCCCGGCCGAGCTCCTGGACAAGGTAGCGGGAGGTGCGGATGAGCTTGTTGATGGTTTCGATCATGTGGACCGGAATCCGAATGGTCCGCGCCTGATCAGCTATGGCCCGGGTAATGGCCTGTCGAATCCACCAGGTGGCATAGGTGCTGAACTTGTAGCCCCGGCGATATTCGAACTTGTCAACGGCCTTCATGAGGCCGATGTTGCCTTCCTGGATCAGATCCAGAAACTGAAGCCCCCGGTTGGTGTATTTTTTGGCGATGCTGACCACCAGCCGGAGATTGGCCTTGATCAGATCCCCCTTGGCCATCTTGGCGATGTTCCGCCCGTCGTCAACGCCCGAAACGATCCGTTTCAGGACCCGGACGTTGGCCTTCAACGAGCGCTCCTGCTCCCTGAGCATGTTCAATAGGTTATGGCTTTCGAGATAGAGAATCCGAAGCTCGGTCGGCTCCAGCCCGCAGGTACACTCATAACATTCAATAAAGGCAAATTCGCTGTCCAAATGGCAGCACAGGTCGGTCACCGAGGTGTTCACCTGATCGGCACAGCCTTGGAGCTTCCGGTTCATGTTTTCAAACCACTCGACCTGAGACCGGATCAGCTTCTCGATCTTGTCGATTACCCCCCCTTCCAGGCGCCAGTCCTTGAGCAGCTCGAAGATCTTGTGGTTCCGGCGGGTGATAAACCGCCGGAGACGGCGCTGCTCATCAGAGTCGAGGTTCTCGGTGTAAAGCCGCAGCCGAGGAGGCAAAGTCTCATCGTAAAGGGCCTGAATGGACCGGATGGTGCTCAGAAAGCTTTCAATCTGGAGAGACTCGTCCACATAGGTATCCCCCTCGTCCACGTCCCGCAAGACGTGCTTCGGCCGCAGGGAGCTTTCCGAGATGTGCTTGCCCAGCTCAAGGATGTACTCCACCGCCGTGGTGGTGTCTAGAAGCGCTTTTAGTACCGTCTGCTCACCGTGCTCGATCTTTTTGGCGATCTCCACTTCCTCTTCGCGAGTTAAAAGGGTCACCAGTCCCATCTCCCGGAGATACATCTTTACCGGATCGGTGACGGCGCCGTAATCGGTGAGCGCTGCTTCCTCGTCAGTGCTGGCCCCGGCCTTGCTTTTCTTGGATTTTTCGGGCCTTTTCTGCTTCTTTTCGTCGATAATCTCGATGTCGTAATTGTCGAACACCATAAGGGCGGCGTCCATCTGCTCCGGAGAAAGCGCCTCTTCGGGAAGGATGCCGTTAATCTCCTCATAGGTGAGGTAACCCTGTTCTTTTCCCTTGGAAATCAGTTGTTTGAGGACATCCTTGTCGATTTTCTCCCCACCGTTTCCAAGCGCCATCGTCTTCTGGGTCATATACGAAGCCTCCTGCAGATCCCTCGGGTTATTGGTTACCGCTTCCGGGCCTGCGCCTGTTTATCCTTCAGCAGATCGGCAAGCAGCGACCGGTCATTGGCCGCCTCCGCCGCCCGAATGCGGGCGACCAGGGAGTCTTCCCGTCCACTGTTATCCCGTCGCCGTCTTGCTTCAAACTGGTTAATCAGCCGGAGGCAGCCGGCATGATCCCACTGGTCATCCGTCATGGCCAGCGCCGCCGCCGTCCGCTGTCGGTCCTCGTCCCCGTCGAGCAGCCGGCTCAGGGGCTGTCCCGGCGATTGGGCCGCCACCTCACCGATGGCTCGTAATCGCTCATTCCGAAAGCCCGCCAGAATCCCCCGCCGGGTCACTTCGGGGATGATTTCAGGATACTGGATCATCATGGCGATGATCTTTTCCTCCAACCGGCCCCCCAACCGGCGGCCGTCCGGCGGCTCCGGCCGACGGACCGTCGGCTTTTCCGGGCGCCCCGGCTTTCGGATGCGCTCGAAGATCACCGCCTCATCGAGGCCCAAACGATCGGCCAGCTCACGGACATAAAGCGCTTGCTTTGCACGGTCGTCGATGGCGGCCAGAGGGCTTTCCAGGTCCTTCAGCACCCGGAGCCGCCCCTCCACGGATGTGCCATGCCGCCGAACAGCGGTATCCATCAGAAAGCCATGGGTTCCCTTCGCCGCCTCGGCCGCCCGCAAAAAGGCATCAGGGCCATGGGCCCGCACATGAGTATCCGGATCATCGCCCTCGGGCAGGACCATGATCCGGGCGTCCATTCCGGCCGCCTCGAACCGATCGATGGATCGCACCGCCGCCCGGACCCCGGCCGTATCCGAATCGAAAACCAGTATCGCCTCACGGCCATACCCCTTGAGCAGCCGGAGATGGGCCGGGGTCAACGCGGTACCCAGCGTCGCCACAACGTTTTCGATCCCATGGGCATGGAGCGACAAAAGATCGAAATACCCCTCCACCAAAAAAACGGACCCCGCCCGCCGGCAGGCCGATCGGGTCACGCTGAGTCCGTAAAGTGTCCGTCCTTTGTGATATAATTCGGTTTCAGGCGAATTGAGGTACTTGGGCTGAGACTCGTCCATTACCCGTCCGCCGAGACCAACAATTTGCCCCCGAGCATCATCGATGGGAAAGATAATTCGATTCCGGAAACGGTCGTAATATCCGGTGCCGCTTTTCCGGGGAACAATCAGACCCGCCGCCTCCACCCGGTCCGCGGAAACATTCCGTCGAGCGAAAAACTCCGTCAGCCGATCCCAGGCATCCGGGGCGAATCCGATCCGGAAGCGCTCGACTGTCTCGGGTGGCATCTCCCGCCGCCGGAGATACTCCCGAGCCGCTTTTCCCGACGGCCCCCGAAGCTGCTCCTGGTAAAACGCAACCGCCTCCCGGTTGATCGACAGGAGGGCTTCCCGACGCTGAAGCCGCTGCCTCGCCTCGGGACTCAGATCCTCATCCGGGACCTCGATCCCGGTGCGCGCCGCAAGGCTTTTGACGGCTTCAGGGAACGACAGTCCACTGTCTTTCATTACAAAGGAAAAGACATCTCCCCCCTCGCCGCAGCCGAAGCAGTAGAAAGCCTGCTTATCGGGGCTGACGGTAAAGGAAGGCGTCTTTTCCGTATGAAACGGGCATAGCCCGACAAAATCCTTTCCCCGTTTCTCCAGCATTACGGAGTCCGAAATGACCGCCACGATATCGGCTGACCGCTGGATCTCAATAATGGTCGCTTCGGGAATCCGCGTCATCAAAAAGCGCGTCCTCCTCTACTGGATACGATTCTCAGGGATTAAAAAAAGGTGGAGTGAAAGCTGAAAACGGTCGAACGGGTTGGGACCCGGCACCACCTTTTTCATAAACCTATATGTATAAGTGTTGGGGGTTTCGATGTCAAGGCTATTTTTTACGACTGGGGAGATAACTGAGTGGGACGGGATTGATCCGTCTCCTGGGTCAATCGGATGGCCTCGGCCAGGTCCAGGGTTCCGCTGTAAAGGGCTCGACCCGTGATAACCCCCACCACGCCGTCCTCCCGGAGCGGCAGGAGGTTTCGGATATCCGCCAGGGTCGATACCCCTCCCGAGGCCACCACCGGGATGGCGGTGGACCGGGCGAACCGTCGGGTTTCCGTTATATTGGGACCCGTGCCCATGCCGTCACGATGGATATCGGTGAAGTTGATGGCGGCCAGACCGCGGTCCTCGAAGCTTCGGGCCAGGTCCGCCGCCCGCATTCGGGTTGTTTCGGTCCAGCCCTCGATGGCGACCCACCCCTCGCGGGCGTCGATCCCCACCACGATCCGCTCCGGGTACCGCTGGGCAGCCGTCTTGACCATGTCAGGCTGCCGGATGGCTTCAGTGCCGATAATCACCCGATCCACCCCTTCGTCGAGGTAGCTTTCGATGGTATCGAGGTCCCGGATGCCGCCGCCTACCTGAATGGGCACGCCCACTGCTTCAATAATGGCCTGGATTGCCGCCCGGTTTTTCGGCCGTTTTTCGACGGCGCCGTCGAGGTCCACCACATGGATGAGACGAGCCCCGGCTTCGGCCCAGCGACGGGCCATGGCCGCCGGATCATCCGAAAAAACCGTCTCGGCATCCATCCGGCCTTGCCGGAGCCGGACGCACCGCCCTCCTTTAATGTCCACAGCGGGAATAATGATCATGGCAAAAGCGGTTCCAGAATCCTGTCGAGCCCCGCCCGAGCCATTTGCTCGGCGGTGACCCATTGGCCGCCGCGCTCCAGGAAGGTTTCGAAGGTCAGGAGGTTTTCGCTCAGCGAGCGTTGAGTTTCATCGAAATGGCCGGACCAGAGGAGCCGGCCGGTTTCCGACTGGATCAGGTGGACGTCAAACGCAACCGATGCGGGGGCCTGGACCGCATAGGTCTTACCCACCCGCTGGCTAAAGCGGTAGATGTGCCCGGTGACCACTACATCGGCACCGGCCTTCCGTCCGCTCCGGGCCAAAAGCGGCAGGCCGGGCGCCGGGGCATCGGGCGCCGGGATGAGATCCCCGTAAATCCGTCGGGCTTCTTCCGTCGGAATCAGGGTGTCATCGGTATGAGTCTGGAAAAAGGATCGGAGATTCTCCGTCAGCATCCCCGGCGCCGCCTCGGGAACCGGCCCGGTCATGAACATCTGGCCGGTCAGCGGGCACCGGGCGTTGACGTTTTCCCCGTAAACCTTGGACAGGTCCTGAAAGGGGACCACCAGGAGGGTCCGGACCGCGGAAAGATCAGGGGCCGGCGGTGACACAACCGTACCGATACCACATCCGGCCGCGCCAGCCATGAAAACGGCCACCCCCGCCATCAAGATCATCCCCGGCCTGATTGTCTTCCGCACCCAGCTCGGCATAAGCCCTCTCGTTCCGGTTCAGCGATTCCCCGCTACAAGGATCCTTTGGATGAACGAACGCCGGATATCCGGGCATCGACGGCAACCGCCTCATCCAGCGACCGTCCCAGCGCTTTGAAAACGGCTTCGAGCATGTGATGTCCGTTCTCTCCGTAACGGATGTCGATATGCAGATTCAGCCCGCCCCTGTTGACAAAGGCGCGGAAAAACTCTTTAGCCAGGTGGACATCAAAGACCCCTCCCCGATCCCGGGGCTCCGGTGGCGTATAAACCAGAAACGGCCGGCGGGAAAGATCCACCGTCACGGCCGCCAGGGCCTCATCCATGGGCACCACGGCGTGGCCGTATCGCCGGATTCCCCGGCGGTCGGCCAATGCCTGATCCAGGGCATCCCCCATCACCAGCCCGACATCCTCAACGGTATGATGCCCGTCCACCTCGAGGTCCCCCCGGGCATTGAGGGTCAGGTCGAACAGGCCGTGAACCGCAAACAGGGTCAGCATGTGGTCGAAAAACGGGATACCGGTAGAAATATCGGCCTGGCCGGTGCCGTCGACGCCGAGAGTCAGGGCGATATCGGTCTCTGTTGTCCGCCGTTCCACCGAAGCGGATCGCTTCATGGGGAAGGTATCGATGGGATCGGGAAAGTGGATTGGATCATATAGCCTTGGGACGATGGAAAGCCCCGTGCGGGGCGAAGTGGTGGAGATGAGGGGGTTCGAACCCCTGACCTCAGCATTGCGAACGCTGCGCTCTCCCAACTGAGCTACATCCCCACGTTTCGAAAACTGCTTATAGCACAACCGATCGGCGGCGTCAATAAAAAAAGACTTGTCATCGGGATCGGATTCATGTTGAACAGAAGCTGTCCGAACAACCCAAAACGACTTACGGAGGTCCCAAATGCAGAATCGCCCGGCTCCCCTAACCCTTCGGGACGCCTTTAAAACAGATACCACGGATCAGGACAAAACCCTTTCGCCCGAGGAAACGGTCCGCCGCTTCCGAAATCGGCTCCAGGCCATAGACCTGGATCTCCTCAAGGAGACGGTCCGGATTGACAACGGCCGGCTGGACATCCCGGTTTTCTTCAGCCAATGCGGTGTTGACGCCCAGGCCGTCATCGGCACCCGGAAGCAGATGGGCAAGGGGGCCACCCCCGATCAGGCCGAGGCCAGCGCGGTGATGGAGCTTGCCGAACGGTTTTCCTTTTTCAGCTTTCGAAACGATCCCGACCATTTCCGGCGAGCCACCTACCCTCAAGTCCAGGCTGACGCCCTGCCCTATTCGCTCATCCATCGATCCGTGGAAGACGATGCTGAAACGGCCGCAAAGAGCCGGGCCGTTTTCGACACCGTGCCCCTTCACTGGACCCGGGGCTACAACCTCACCCGCCAACACCCGGTCCTCGTCCCCTTTGACTGGTTTTTCGCCCTCAACGAATTCAACGGCCCGTCGGCCGGCAACTGTCTGGAGGAGGCAATTCTTCAGGGACTCTGCGAGGTGGTCGAGCGTCACGTCAGCGCGACGGTCAGCCGGGACCGGCTCCCGGTGCCTCAAATTCGTCCGGAATCGGCCCGTCACCCCACCGTGGTCGAGCTCATCGGGAAATTCAGCCGGGCCGGGGTTCTGCTCCATCTATCCGACTTTACATTGGATATCGGCATTCCCACCGTGGCGGTCCTGGCTCATGATCCCGCCACCTTTCCCGAATCCAGCGAGCTGGTCTGGACCGCCGGCACGGCGCCCGACCCCGAAAAGGCCCTGGGCCGGGCTCTCACGGAAACCGCCCAGCTCGGAGGCGACTTCAACACCGGAGGCGGCTACGTGGCCAGCGGCCTGCCCAAGCTCAATCACCCTGACGAGGCCGCCTTTTTGACCCGGCAATCGCCCCGGATCAATCTGGCCGATCTTCCCGACCTGTCGTCGCCTAACATCAAAATCGAGATCGATCGCTGTATCGCCGCCCTGGCCCGTCAGGACCTGGAAGTGATCGTCGTGGACATCACCCACCCCCTGCTCGGGATACCCGCCTGCTACATCATCATCCCCGGGGCCCGGTTCCGGGAGCGGGCCGTCGGCGCCAGCGTCGGGATGATCTCGGCCAAGCTCCTGTCGGAGGGCCTCCCGCCCCGCCGGGCTCTGGCCGCCCTGAAAGCGGTCGATGCCGCCCTCCCCGGCCAATATTACGTTCAGTTCTACCTCGGCACCGCTCAGTTAGCCGCCGGGGAACCGGACGCGGCCATCTCCCATCTCGAAGCCGCCCTCACCCTGGGTCCCGCCGACGAAGACGTCCCCAGCATCTACTCATACTTGGGAGTCGCCCTGAAAGACCTGGGCCACTACCGGCGGGCCCTGGCGGTCCTGGAAAAGGGACTTCAGCTCGACTCCCATCGCATCGACATCCACAACCTGATGGGCTTCTGCCATTTCAAGCTCGGGGAGCACGAGGCGGCCATTGCCCGCTTCGAATCGGCCGTCCGGATCGATCCGGGCTCGGCCCTCGATTATGCCAACATCGCCACCAACTACCGCGAGCTGGGCGACCGGGACAAGGCCATTGAATACTACCTGACGGCCCTGACCATCGACCCGAGCCTCGAGATCGCCCGGGACAATCTGGACAAGCTTCGGAAAGGAGATTAGCTTACGCTCAACATGAACCCGAACGGAAGGAGCAGGACATGGCCGAAAAAACCTTTTCGATCCCGAACATTACCTGCGGTCACTGCGTTATGACCATTCAAAACGAGCTGGGGGAGATTGACGGGGTCTCGGCGGTCAGCGGCGATGCCGACGGCAAAACCGTGACGGTCACCTGGGCACCGCCGGCCACGGAGGACGCCATCCGGGATACCCTTCAGGAGATCAATTACCCGGCGGCGCCGTAGTCGAGCCGTCGGCCGTCCCCGTTGGACGCCCCGCCCCATCGGCCGTCTCTTCAGCCATGGCGTTGAGGCGACGGCCGAGCCCCTCGGCCCCATCCATCAGGGTGTCGAGCCGGTCACGGACCGCCGTCCGGTCGGTCTGGCTCTTCTGGAGCAGCTCGGCGATGGCGCCCATATCGGCCACATGAGCCCCGAAGCGGTCGGAGACAGCCTGGCAAATATGGTCCCCGGCCAGATCGACCAGCTTGAGGATATACTGATATTTCAAATTCTCCCGGTAATCCTTGAGCCCAAAGGCCATGGCGTCAATCATCTCGCCCTTGATCCGGTCAACCCCTTTTCGGAGAGCCGCGACGGTGCCGCCGGCATCCGCTCGAAACGGTCTCCGCAACATCCGCTTCACCAGGCGCAGCGCCGAATACCAGCCGAATTGTATTACCGCTTCGGTTTTGGCCCGGGCGCTGTATCGGATGGCGGGTCGCAGCGTCGGCAGCGTGATCCGGCCTGATGACCGGAGGGCGGCCAGGTCCGGTACCCCGATGGGCGAAGCCTGCCCCGCGACCGGCGGAATCCCATGGGCCGCCACCGTCTGATTATATTCATCGAAGGCCTCCCGGAGCATTACGTCGTAGGGCGCGGTCACCGACTCGAAGTGGTCGGCGATCCGCTGTTCAGCATCCCGGACAAAACGGAGCACTTCGGGGACGACCGTTTCCGCCGTGTATCGGTCCACCGCCTGACTGATCTCCTGATAGATTCCGTAAAGGCGCCGGGAGAACCGGACCGGATCGACGATATCCCCCTGGGTCGAGGAGGCAGCCGGGTAATCCCGGATGGCCGAAAAGATCCGCCGGCCCAGCTCGCCTCGGGAATCGAGGAACCGGTCAACCTCGACCCGCAGCTCCCCTTTGATCCGCCCCGCCGCGCCATCGACGGTGGTCCGGATCATCTTCCGGATTCCGGCCATCCGCTGTTGGTGGGCTTCGATCCGCTGGGCCACTCCGGCGGCCCCGTCGGCATCCCGGGTCAACAGCTCCCGCTGGATGGCCAGCCGATGGGAAAGCCCCTCAACCGTTATGGCCATCCGGTTCCGGGGCGTCGCGCAGATGAGCTGATCCGCTTCACGGATGATGATCCGCCGGAAATCCTCGGAAAAGCGCTGATGATCAAGGTCCGAACGCTCCCGAAGGCCCGGCTCCGCCTCCCACAACGCCAGCCGACGGCGGTCTTTGTCCGTCAGCGCGCCCCCGTCGGCAAGCTCCCGGAAAAGGTGCCGCAGCGCCGAGATCACGTAGATCCGGGGATCGGATACGATCAAGGAAAGCTCCTCGCGGACTTTATCCACCACCCGATCGAGATCAGCCACTGTCTCGTGCTCGCCGAAATCAAAGTTGACCACGAACAGGGCGGAATCGATCATCCCCATCTTCCGGATGATGGACAGAAACCGGATGTCCGCTCCCCGCAGCCCCGTCCGGCTGCTGATAACATAGACAATGAGGTGGGTCCGGAGCAGGTACTGCTGGATCATGGCCAGATGGAGGGGATTGGGCGAATCGCTCCCCTGGCAGTCGGCAATCTCGACATGCGCGGGCAGCATCGGGGCATTGATGGTCAGGCGGACATCGCTCAGGTAAACGGCGAGGTCATCGTCGCCGGTGTACTCTTGATGCTCCCGAAACCGGGCTTCGGAAAAACTGAGCTCCCCGGCCGACTCGCCTATCCGGTCCCGCATTCGGGAGTACCCGTTTAACACCGATGTCAACAGGGCGCTGTGGGGATTCCGGGCATTTTCACCGATGTGCCGATCCGCCCCGAGTCCGGCCAGGGCCTCGCTGATGGCCCGCCGATCCGTCTCCCGCCGGAGGTCAACGGCCCCGCCCGCCGGTTGCCAGCCGCCCGGTGGAAACAGTGCCGTAGCCCCTTCCACCGACTCGTTGATCTCCTCCCAGGACTTGAGGGTCAGCCGGGCTGACAGGGCTTCGCCCCGCCGGATCCGGGTGACAATGGAGGTCACCACCCCGGCGCCGCGCTTGAGGTAGTCGCCCCCAAGGAGGGCATTGATAAAGGTGCTTTTTCCCGATTTGATGGGCCCGACCACCGCCACGCAGACCCGTTCCGATGTCATCTGAGCCTCGAGGTCCGCCCTTTGCCGCTCCCATTCACCAGACAGCTCCGCCATGCCGGGAAGGGTCCTGGCAGCTCGGATCAGCGAGGCCAGCTCCCCGCCGACCTCCCGAATTATCTCCACCTGCTCACCCGACGGCGTCATGCTCGACCCTATTTCTGAATACATTCGGCATCCTTCATGATTACTTTACATTTGC
>CAYNGG010000026.1:0-17792 GCA_964396575.1 uncultured Desulfobacteraceae bacterium
ACGCCTTCGTCATCACCGAGGGTGAGGCCTTCATCGTCCAGCAGACGGACATCGGCCCGCTGCTCCTCGCCCGCCTGGGCTCCGGGGATTTCATTGGCAAAATCCCCTTTCTCGATATCGGTCATGAGCCGCTGGCCGCATCGGTCCTGGCCACCAAGAATTTCAAGGCTGCCCGAGCGGATCTCGACCGCCTGAAGGCTGAGCATGATCAGATTTCTCCCATCTTCAAGGGAATGCTCGAAAACGTGGCCACCAGCATCATGGTGACCAGCCGGGTGGCCCATGATTTCCAGAAGCACAACCGGAAGAACCCTTAATCGTGGAAAGGGATGATAACGCCCATGGGCATCGATAAAAGAAGACATATCCGCATTGATTCGCTGAACCTGTCCTATATTATGGTTGACGAGAATGGCAAGCAGACAGGCGAGGGAATGGGCCGCACCCTGAATGTCTCCGAATCGGGCATCCTCCTGGAGGTCAACTTCCACATGCCGACCGACGGGAAAGTCAAGCTGACCATCGCCTTCGAGGACGAGGTGGTGGACCTGACCGGGCGGGTGGTTCACACCCGGCCGGGAAGCGAAGGGATGTACCAGACCGGTATCCGGTTTTCTGACCTCGATTCGGACCACGTTCACTTCATCAAGCGCTTTGTCAAGCGATTTCACGCTCATCAGGCGGCGACCGCCTGACTCGAAAGGATGTCTTACTTATGACGGACGCCGTTTACCAAACCGATTTCCCCGCTCTGACCTTAAAAACGCGCGGAAAGGTCCGCGACCTCTATGACCTCGGCGACGCCCTCCTGATGGTGGCCACCGACCGCCTGTCGGCCTTCGACGTGGTCATGCCCGACCCGATCCCCGACAAGGGAAAGGTCCTGACCCAGTTGACGATCCACTGGCTCGAGGTCCTCTCCTCCCTGATCCCCAATCACCTGATCACCAGCGATGTGTCGGAATATCCCGAGGTCTGCCGTCCTTACGCCGATGACCTGGCGGGGCGGAGCATGGTCGTCCGGAAGGTCGAGCCCCTTCCCATCGAATGTGTCGTCCGCGGCTACATCTCCGGCTCCGGATGGAAGTCCTACCAGCGGGACGGGACCGTCTGCGGCATCCCGCTGCCCGACGGCCTCCGGGAATCAGACCGGCTGCCCGAGCCGATCTTCACCCCCTCCACCAAGGCGGAACAGGGCGAGCACGACGAGAACATCGATTTCGACACCGCCGCCGGATTGATCGGTCCGGACCTGGCCGGCCGGGCCCGGGACCTCAGCCTGGCGCTCTACCGGAAAGGCGCTGAGATGGCCGAGCAACGGGGCATCATCATCGCCGACACCAAATTCGAGCTGGGCCGGGTCGGCGACGACCTGATCCTCATCGACGAGGTCCTCACCCCCGACTCATCCCGCTTCTGGCCTCGGGACCGCTACCAGCCGGGCGGCCCCCAGGACAGCTTCGACAAGCAGTTTGTCCGGGACCATCTCATCGCCAGCGGCTGGGACAAGACCCCGCCGGCCCCCGCTCTGCCCCCGGAGGTCATCGAAAAGACCCGGCGGAAATACCTGGAAGCTTACGCGCTGCTGACCGGCCGGACGGATGGACCGACGGTCTGAGACCGTTGACCTGGCGTCCGTCGCCCTGAGTGACGGGACTTTCCGGATTTCCGACGGCGGACCGACCCCGGCCCTGGCCCGCTCCATTGCGGCCCTGGGCCTGATCTCGCCCCCCCTGCTCCTCGCGCCCGGGGACCCCGCCGGATATCTCCCCGTCTGCGGCTTCAGGCGGCTGGCCGAGTGTCGAAAGCTCGGCTGGAACCGGGTCCCCGCCCAGGTCGTCCTCGCCTGTGGACCGGAGACCTGGGCCGATTGCGCCCGCATGGCGGTGGCCGACAACGCCCTTCAACGACCCCTCTCCCTCCTGGAAACCGCTCGGGCGGCAGCGCTGTTGGCCCGGTTCATTCCCCCCGAATCCGTCCCCCGGGCCGCCAATGAGGCCGGCCTGTCGGTGGGACCGGACGCCGCCCGTCAGCTCCGGAGAATCCTTCACCTGCCCGAAGCGGTCCGGGAAAAGATCCGTTCGGGCCGGATCTCCCTGTCCATGGCGACCCTGCTGGCCGACCTCCCGAACGAGGCCGCCGTCGGCCTGGCGGAGCTGTTCGACACGCTGGGGCTGGGACTCAACCTCCAGCGGGAGATCCTGACCCATATCCGGGAGATTGCCCGGCGGGAAAGCATCTCCCTGACCGACTTCCTGACCGACCCGGCCCTGAGAAGTCTGGCCGAAGACCCGGATACGCCCCGTCCGGAGCGGGCCGGAGCCGTGCGCCGGTATCTCCGGGGCCGGCGTTACCCCGCCCTGACTGAAGCGGAGACCCGGTTTTCGGCCGCCGTCGAGGACCTCAACCTCGGCCCCGACCTTTCCCTGACCCCGCCCCCCCGGTTCGAAGGACGCAAATACACCATTGAGCTCCGCATCGAAAACGTGGATGGCCTCCGGGCGGCGGCGGATCGGTTGACCCGCCTGGCCGAAGACCCGAAGTGTCAGGCCATCCTCTCCCCGGCGGCACCGACCCGCCCCTGACCGGCCGACCCGGCCGTTGCATCCCCCGAGCCGACTCATCCCCCCCTTCCCTGCCATCTTCTAACTATCTGAATAGATAGCCATATTTTCTGAAGCCAAATTTTTTTTTCGAGTCCGCCCAAAAAGTGAGCTTTTTTTCTTGACTAAACTCAACGCATAATCCATAGTGCTCAACAACAAATAAATGTGATTCAGTTAATTATGGGGATACAGGAACGGAAAAAGCGGGAGCGGGAGAGACGACGACAGCAGATCATGGTGGCGGCAAAACGGGTGTTCTCGGACAAAGGGCTCAACAAGGCCACCATGGAAGACATCGCCAAGGAGGCCGAGCTGAGCCCGGGAACCCTTTACCTTTATTTCAAAAACAAAGACGAGCTATTCTCATCCCTATCACTGAGAATCCTCCAGTACCTGAATATCCGACTGGAGCACATCATCAATCAGCAGGGAGACCTTTCCCCGCGGGAGAAGATCGAGTCCTTGAAGCAGGCCATGTACGACGTTTACGAATTCGACCCGCTGATGCTGATCAACATGTTTCATCTCCAATCGAGCGAAACCCTGAAAAACCTTTCTCCTCAGCTTCTTGGGGATATCAAATCGCTCTCTCAGCGCTCCATCCAGAAGACCGCGAGGCTTTTTACCGAAGGCACAGCGGGGGGAGCGTTTGTCGAGGCGAAGCCGGTGGCCCTGGCGGGAATTGTCTGGGCCATTTTTTCTGGAGTGGTGCTCTGGGAGGAGAGCAAACGGATCTTTAATGACGAAAAGAGCTACCTGAAGGAGACCTTGGATGTCGCTTTCGAGATCTTCGAGCGCGGCATCCTGAAGCACCCGGAAGATGCGGACGAGCCGTTTAAGGCAGACAGCTCCGTATAACTCAAACCCAGACTTTAGAAGGAGGTCAAGACAATGGCGGAAGAAAAAGAATCCATGGAAACCTCAGAGGCGCATTACGCGGTCCATTGGGCGGAGGAGAAGGTCATCTACCCGTCTCCGGAGTTTATCGGGCAGGCCAACATGACCGACCCCACCGTTTATGATCGGTTCAGCCTGGACAACTTTCCAAATTGTTACAAGGAATACGCGGATCTGCTCGACTGGTATGAGTATTGGGACGAGATTCTCGACACCAGTGACGCCCCCTGCTACAAGTGGTTCAAGGGCGGAAAGATCAACGCATCCTACAACTGCGTGGACCGGCATCTGGCCAAAAACCGGAACAAGACCGCTATTCACTTCGTTCCCGAGCTTTTGGAGGAGAAGACCGAGCACGTCACCTACCAGGAGCTGTGGGTCCGGGTCAACGAGATGGCCGCGCTCCTTCAGGACTATTGCGGGCTGAAGGCGGGGGACCGGGTCACGCTTCACCTCCCCATGACGCCGGAGCTGCCCATCACCATGCTGGCTTGCGCCCGGCTCGGTGTCATTCACTCCCAGGTCTTCGGCGGGTTTTCCGGGAAAGCCTGCGCCGACCGGATCGTTGACTCCGGCTCCGATTACCTGATCACCATGGACGCCTATTACCGGGGCGGCAAGCTCCTGAGTCACAAGGAGAAGGCGGACACGGCGGTTGAGGAAGCGGCTAAGGAAGGGCAGAAGGTCAAGCATGTCCTCGTCTGGCAGCGGTATGACGGCAAGTATTCCGGCGACGTGCCGATGGTGGACGGCCGGGACGTCTTCGTCAACGATCTGCTCAAAGACTACTACGGCAAGCGGGTGGAGCCAGTTAGAATGCCGGCCGAGGCCCCGCTCTTTCTGATGTACACCTCCGGGACCACCGGCAAGCCCAAGGGCTGTCAGCACGGCACCGGCGGATACCTGGCTTACACGGCCGGGACCTCCAAGTATGTCCAGGACATCCATCCCGAAGATGTTTACTGGTGCATGGCGGATATCGGCTGGATCACGGGCCACTCTTACATCGTCTATGGTCCGCTGGCCCTGGGCGCCTCCACCGTCATTTACGAGGGCATCCCCAACTACCCCGATGCCGGACGGTGCTGGCGGATCGCCCAGGACCTGGGCGTCAACATCTTCCACACGGCCCCCACCGCCATCCGGGCGCTCCGGAAGATCGGCCCGGACGAGCCCAAGAAGTACAACTATCGGTTCAAGCACATGACCACCGTGGGCGAGCCCATCGAGCCCGAGGTCTGGCGCTGGTACTACAAAGAGGTCGGCAGGGGAGAGGCCGCCATCGTGGACACCTATTGGCAGACCGAGACGGGCGGGTTCCTCTGCTCCACCCTGCCCGCGCTGAAGCCCATGAAGCCGGGATCGGCCGGACCGGGGATGCCGGGAATCCACACCATCGTTTACGACGACGATGGCAAGGAGATCCCACCAGGCACCGGCAAAGCGGGCAACATCTGCATCCAGAACCCCTGGCCGGGGATGTTCCAGACCATCTGGGGCGACCGCGACCGGTTTGTCCGTCAGTACTTCGAGCGGTATTGCAAGGACCCCAAGAGCACCGATTGGCGCGACTGGCCCTATCTCACCGGAGATGCCGCGGTCATGGCCGAAGACGGCTATGTCCGGATTCTCGGCCGGATCGACGACGTGATTAACGTGTCCGGCCACCGGCTGGGCACCAAGGAGATCGAGTCCGCCGCCATGGTGGTCGAAGAAATCGCCGAGGCGGCGGTGGTTCCGGTGTCCCACGAGATCAAGGGCAAGGAGCCCGATCTCTATGTGGCGCTCAAGCCGGGCTACGAGGCGACGGCTGATCTCGAGAAGAAGATCTCCGCGGCAATCGTCGAGCAGATCGGCGCCATTGCCCGACCGCGGAAGGTCTGGATTGTTCCGGACATGCCCAAAACCCGGTCCGGAAAGATCATGCGCCGGGTCCTGGGAGCCATCTCCAACAAACAGGACGTGGGCGATGTCATGACCCTGGCCAATCCCGAGATCGTGGATCACATCACCAAGATGGTCCAGAAGTAACAACCCGAACAAACGCCTCTCCGATGGCTATGATCAGAGGCGGGCTCGGCCACCGAATCCGCACTCACCCGATCTCGGCCATCGGAACGGCGAGGACGCCTATTGGATAAACCTTTAAATGCACCATGGAAAGGGGGTGAGATCAACCAATTCTTGCAACTTGCCGACGGGGCTGATACCCCCGATAACCTGACTGGATAGCCATAGGAGGAAAATATAATGGAAACAAGTACTATATGGGTTTACATCTTCCTCGGATTGTACATTATTTATTGTTTTTACTGGGGTTTGAAGGGGTACTTCACTGAGAAGACCTCCGCCGGCTACTCGATTGCCGGCCGGTCGATCCCCTTTATCGCCTTTCTGATGGCGGCAACGGCGGCATCCTTTTCCGGGTGGACCTTCATCGGTCATCCGGGATTGATCTGGCGGGATGGTCTGGCCTACGCCTTTGCCTCGTTTTACGTCCTGACCATCCCGATCACCGGGACGTTCTTTTCCAAACGGACCTGGCTGCTGGGTAAGCGCTACGGGTTCATCACCCCCGGCGACATGTACGCCTACTACTATAACAGTGAGGCGATCCGCTGGCTGGTGGTGGTCACGGCGGTGTTGTACTCGATTTTCTACTCGGCGGTGCAGCTCATGGCGGCCGGCGCCCTGTTCAACGTGATCGCGGGCGTCCCTTTCACTTTCGGCGCGATTTTTCTCGCCTTCATCGTCTGGTTTTACGTCTGTACTGGTGGACTGAAGGCATCCACCTGGGTCGGGGTGATCCAGTTCATCCTCCTGGTGGGCGGTATCATCATCCTCGGAGCCTTCGTGATCACATCGAAGACGTTCGGCGGATGGGCCGGGTTCTCCCAGGCGGTGGCCAATCTCGGCCAGGATCCGGCAACCGCCAAGCTCCTCGAGGTGCCCCGGGTGATCAACTTCGGCCTCGGCGGCGCCGAGGGCGAAATTGGTTGGACCGCCGTCATGATTCTCACTTACATGTTCGCCCTCATGGGAATTCAATCCTCCCCGGCGTTCACCATGTGGACCTTCGGCATCAAGTCCCCGAAGCCCCTGGCCTGGCAGCAGGCCTTCATGTCCACCTTCGTGGTCGGCTTTGCCCTGTTCTTCTTCAGCGCCTTCCAGGGCATGGGCGCCAAGATTCTCGAGATCACGCAAAACGCGCAGTTTCTGGAAATCGCCGAAAGCGTGGGAGGCTTAAGCGACCGCCGGATCATTCCGATTTTGATGAAGCAGTTTCTGCCTCCGATCATGCTTGGACTGGTCTTCATGGGCGCCATCGCGGCCATTCACTCCACGGCCGCGCCTTACATCGGCACCGGCGGCTCCATCCTGCTCCGGGACGTTTACTGGAGATACATCAAGAAGCAGGAAGTCAGCGACGCTGAGCAGATTTGGGTCAACCGCCTGCTCGCCACCGTCCTGACCATCGCGGCCCTCACGGTGGGTCTGACATCCACCGCGGCCCTGGTTATCCTCGGGGCCCTGGCTACCGCGTTCGGATTCGTCATGTACGTCTTGCTTGTGGGCGTCATCTGGGGATTCAAGTTCCCCTCCAGGGGCGCCATGCTCGGCGTACTTGGCGGCATGATCGCGGTCTTTGTGACCTACAGGATCTGGCCGAATCCCTTGTCCATGCATGCCGCCTTCTGGGGCACCTTCACCGGTCTGGTTATCGCCTTCATCTGCAAGGCAATGGGCATCCAGGACGATCAGGAGACGGTCGAGCGAAAGGCCGAGATGCGGAAATGGCTGGATGACGTGGACGAGCCCACCGAGAACGGCAAGAAGTGGCGCGGGATCATGAAGATCGTCGTCCCGGTCTGGTACTTCTTCGCCATCGGCCCGGCCTGTATCCTCGGCAACGGAGCCTTCTCCCTGTTCGGATTTTCGCCCCTGTGGTCCTGGCAGATCTTCTGGTGGATTCTCGGCATCGTCATGATGTGGGCCCTCTGCTTCAAGGCGGAAATGGCCACCACCAGCGAGACCCAGATCCAACGGGCGGACACCGAGACCAACATCGTGGTCAGGGAGGTTTAATCCATCTTACGCGGCAAGGAGGTAACCGTTATGAAACAGGAAGACATGTATATGATCGTGTTGGTACTTTTTTCCATCCTGTTCTGGGCATCATTCGGCATGGGGCTCTGGGGATAACCTGAGACCGTCGCCGGTATAACCCGCCCGCCGGCTCCCGTGGCGGAGCCGGCGGGTTTTCTTTCCCGTCTGAATCCAAAATCCCAAGGCGACCGATATGGCCCCGAAGATTCTGATCGTCGATGACGAGCCCAACATTGTCGTGCCCCTGCGGTTTCTGATGGAGCAAAACGGGTATTCGGTTCATGTGGCCACCACCGGAGAGGATGCCGTGGCGGCGGTGCCGGAATTCGCCCCCGACGTGGTGCTCCTCGACATCATGCTCTCCGGCATGGATGGCTTCGAGGTCTGCCAGAGCATCCGGGAGACGCCTGAAGGCCGGGCCGCCCGGATCATCTTCATCACCGCCATGGGCCGGGACGTGGACATGGCCAAGGGCCTGGCCCTGGGGGCGGACGGCTACATCACCAAACCCTTCAGCAATTCTGAGGTCGTGGATAAAATCCGCGGGCTTATCAATTCAGGCAAATGACCCCAAAAAACAAATTCTGGTGGTTCGCGGCCTTCTCGGGGATTCTTCTGCTGACCGTTTTCACCATTATCTCGGTGTTGCTCTGGCGTCAGCTTGACCCGCCCCATCACGCCGTGCTCATCGACATTTTCAAAAACCACTTCGCCTACCTCTTCATCACCCTCTTTCTGGTCCTCACCGGATTCGTCTTCGCCCTGGACGCCATCTTTCACAACTACATCATCCCCGTCAGTCGCCTTGCCGAAGAAATCCGGATCATGACCTCGGTCAACCCTTCCCACCGCATCCAGATCGAAGGCAGTGCCGATGTGGTCCGGCTGGCGGAGGCCATCAACGACGGAGCTGATAGCTTTCAAAACCTCCGGCGGGACGTGGACAAGAAAATCCGGGAAGCCAAATCCGAGGCCGAGGAGGAGAAGAATCTTCTGGCCACCTTCATGGCCGAGCTCCCCGAAGGGGTCCTGGTCTGCAACGTGGAAGGCCGGATTCTGTTTTACAACAAACGGTCCCGGACCGTTCTGGAGCGCGGCGCTCCCGATGATACCGAGTGGGGGGAGATGGCCGGCCGGTTCATCGGGCTGGGACGCTCGGTCTTTGGGGTGATCGACAAAAACCTGATCGTTCATGCTCTGGATGAGATCGCCGAAAAGCTCGACGAGAAGGAAGACAGCGTCGCCACCTATTTTGTGGCGGTGGGCGAAGGGGGACGGCTGCTCCGGGTCGAAGCGGTCCCGATTGTCAGCCGGGAGATCCGCGGCCCCCGGATGACCGGCTTTATCCTCATCTTAGATGACATCACGGACGAGGTGGAATCGGAGCGGCGGATCGATTTTCTCCTCCAGTCCCTCCTTCGACGGTTCCGTTCTTCAGTGGCCGGCATCCGGTCAGCCGTCGAGGCGATCCGGGACTATCCGGACATGGCGGCGACCCAGCGGGACCATTTCCACCAGATTATCCACGACGAGTCGGTGGGTCTGGGGACTACACTTAACAACGCGGCGGCCGAATATTCGGGGTTTATCAAGTCCCATTGGCCGGCCGTGCGGATCTCGGTGACCGATCTCTTCGAGACCCTCAAGCCCCGGGCCGCCGAAAAAATCGGGGTGACCTTGACCATCGAGCCGCCGCCCGAGCCCTATTCGGTGGAAGTGGACAGCTACGCCACCACCATGGCGCTTTTATTCGTTATAGAGCGGGTTCGGAACCTGACCGGGGCGACTGAATTCACCTGCGCTTTCGATCGCCGGGATCGGTTTATCCACATCGACTTGGCCTGGGAAGGCGATCCGGTCCGGATCGAGACGCTTCGGCAGTGGGAATCCCGGCCCTTGACCGTCGCCGAGGAGGGGATCGGGCTGACCCTCCGGGAGGTCCTCGGCCACCATGACGCCCAGCTCTGGTGCCCGGCCTGCCGGGAGCCATCGAGCCGGGCATCCATCCGCCTCTTTCTCCCGGCGGCCGACAATACCGCCAAGCCCGTATCGGCCCATGCGGTGACGATCACATCGGAAAGCCGCCCCGAGTTCTACGACTTCGACCTCTTCAATCAGCCCGGTCAGAACCCCGAGCTGGACAACTGCACTCTCCGGGAGCTGACCTACACCGTCTTCGACACCGAGACCACCGGCCTGAACCCGAAGGTTGACGAGATCATCTCCATCGGCGCCGTCCGGATCGTCAACAGCCGCCTTCTCTACCGGGAGAGCTTTGACCAATTGGTGGACCCCCGGCGTCCCCTGGACTATGACTCCATCAAGTACCACGGGATCCAGCCGGACATGCTGGCCGGTCAGCCGCCCATCCAGCGGGTTTTGCCCACTTTCCACCGGTTTGCCGAGGACACCATCCTGGTGGCCCACAACGCCGCCTTCGACATGCGGATGTTCCAGGTCAAGGAGAATGAAACCGAGGTCCAATTCATCAACCCCGTCCTCGACACCCTGTTGTTGTCGGCGGTGGTCCACCCGGCCCAGGACCACCACAATCTGGAGGACATCGCCAAACGTCTGGGAATCCGGATCGTCGGCCGACACACCGCCCTTGGCGACGCCATTGCCGCCGGCGAGGTCTTCCTCCGGCTGATCCCCCTGCTGGCCAAAGAAGGGGTCCGAACCCTCAAAGACGCCCGGCTGGCATCGGAAAAAACCTATTACGCCCGCATGAAATACTAGCGAGGAAAGATTCTCATGAGTCGAGATATCGAGACCCGGCTAAAAGAAATGCCGCCTTTTTCCGATTTGAGCGCCGACGCGGTGAGCCGGATCGCCGGAGAAATGACTTGGAAAACCATCCCCCGGGGAACCACCCTGGCCGTTCAGGGCCGAACCCGGATCGATGAGATCTACGTGATCACCGAGGGCACCCTCAAGCTCTACTACGAAAAGGACAACGCAAAATACCAGGTCTGCTTTTTGGGCCCCGGCGAGATCTTTGGCGGGATTTCGATTCTGAAAAACGGCGGGGTGGCCGTTCGGAGCGTGGATGCCGACACCGACGTTTCCGCTCTGGTAATGCCCCGCCCCCTGTTCGAAGAAATCCGCGGGGGCAGCGAAGCCTTCCAGGAATACTTTGAAAAGGCCTTTGTCAAACAGATGCGGGACGACTCCTATGCCTCGATCATCGAAGAAAACCGAGCCCTTCGGTTCCTGTCGGATATCGTCCCCTTCTCCTTTCTCCCCCAGGAGGAAATCGAGGCCGCCGCCGCGGCCCTCACCCGCGCCCATTATCCCAAGGAGACGGTCCTCTTCGTTCAGGGCCGGTCCCGGATCGACCATCTCCACATCATCGAGCGGGGGGCCGCCGAGCGGTACTTTGAAGAGAAAGGCGAAAAGACGCTTCGGGGGGTTATCAGCGACGGGGACGTTTTCGGCGGCATTTCGATGCTCCTGCACAACGGCTATGCCGTCCGGAGCCTCAAAACCATCGAGAGCACCTATTTCTACCTCCTGCCCCGGAAAACCTATCTGGACCTCTGTGAGCGGTTCGAGAGCTTTTCGGAATTCTTCACCGACACCTTTGGCAAGCGAATGCTCGACCGGTCCTACGCCGAGATGATCACCAAGTCGCTGCATCCCCAGGAGGGCAACATCCAGTTCTTCAACCGGCCGGTATCGACCATCTACAACACCGACATTGTATCTTGCGACACGAACATATCGATCCAGGAGGCCGCCGCGATCATGAGCCGGCACCGGTGCTCCTCCATCTTTGTCAAGTCGCCGTCGGGGAAATATGTGGGGATCGTCACCGATAACGACCTTCGGAGAAAGGTTATCGCCAAGGGATATGACATCACCCTGCCGGTCGCGGACATCATGACCTCACCCCTGGCCGGCGTACCGGCTCAGTCTCCCACCTTCGAGGCGATGATGGTGATGATGCAGAAGAACATCAAGCACCTGGCCGTCACCGATTCCGACGATCGGGTGGTGGGCATCGTCAGCAACCGGGATATGCTCACCGCCCAGGGCCAACTTCCGTTCTTTCTCCTCCAGGAGATCGAGGCCGCCGACTCCCGGGCCCAGATCATGGACAAGCACGCTCAGCTCCCCGGCATCCTTCAGGGACTTATCAAAAGCGGGGCTCAGGCCAACAACATCACCCGGTTTGTGACCAGCATCTCGGACGCCATCCTCGAAAAGCTCATCGGATTCGCCCTTGAGGAGATGGGCGAGCCGCCGGCCCGGTTCACCTTCATGATCCTCGGCTCCGAAGGCCGAATGGAGCAGACCCTCAAAACCGACCAGGACAACGCCATCATTTTCGAGGACCTTCCCGAGGCACAACAGGGGGCGGCCCGCGACTACTTTCTGGCCTTCGGGGAAAAGGTCTGTACCTGGCTGGATCAGGCCGGGTACGATTTCTGCGAGGGCGGCGTCATGGCCAAAAACCCGAAATGGTGCCAGCCGCTGTCGGTCTGGAAGGAGCATTTCTCCTCGTGGATTCACGCGGCCGAGCCCGAGGATTTGCTCCAGGCCTCCATCTTCTTCGATTTCCGGGGCGCCTATGGCGACTTTTCCCTCATTGACGACCTCCGACGCTTTCTCTTCGGCTCCCTGGTGGGCTGGTCCGGCTTTTTCCGACACCTGGCTGAAAACGCGCTCCATTTCAAGCCCCCGCTGGGCTTTTTCCGGAATTTCGTGGTGGAGTCCAAGGGGGAGCATCGGAACAAGCTCGATATTAAAAGCGCCATGACGCCCATCGTTGACTTCGCCCGGATCTACGCCCTCCAGGGCTCCATCGAGGAGACCAACACCATGGAGCGGCTCCACCAGATCTATATCAAGAAAGTTCTGAGCTACAAAGATTTCAACGAGATCGAGCAGGCCTACGGCTTTTTAATGCAGATCCGGTTCATGCGGCAGGTCTCCGCCGTGCTGGATGAAAACCGACCGCCCGACAACTACATCAACCCGAAATCCCTTTCGAACATCGAGCAGACCATGCTCAAGGAGATTTTCCGACGGATCGAAAAGTTTCAGTCCAAATTAAACTTTGATTTTATCGGAATATTCTGATAGATTTCCTTGAAGCATTGAACGGCATGCGCATTGGCCGCACGCTCCCGTTAGCAGGCCCATACCATCGCTTTTCGAGTTGATAACGAGCGGATAATAAAGGAGGCGGTAATGGCGGTGATTACGATATCCCGGCAGTTTGGCGCGGGGGGCAAAACCCTGGGGACAATGGTAGCCGAAAGGCTTGGGTACACGTTCGTGGACAATGAGATTATCCAGATGGTGGCCACTGAGGCCAAGGTTTCCAAGACCTGGGTGGAGTCCATTGAAAAAGAAGCCGGGGGCACGCTTCAGCGCCTGATTACCAATCTGGTCTCCAAAAGTTTGGTGGAGCGGATCTTGAGCGGTGAGCGAGGCTACATCGATGAAGAGATCTATGTGGACACACTCCGGAAGATCATCACGAAACTGGCCGAGGCCGACAACGTCGTGATCATCGGCCGGGGTGGCCAGTACATCCTCCAAGATGATCCCAAAACCCTGCATATCCTGCTGGTCGGCGATTTTGAGCATCGGGTCGAATTCATGGAAAAGCACTATAACCTCAACAATAAACAGGCCACCCAGGCCGTCACCCTGGACGACCGGCGCCGGGTCAGCCTCTACCGGAAATTCGGCAAGGAGGACTACGACAACCCCGACCTCTATCACCTCGTCCTCAACATGAACCGGGTCGAGCTGAACAAGGGCTGTGATCTGGTGGTCAAGCTGGTGAGTCTCAACGCCTGATCCCCGGTGGTTCCCGACGCCCTTTTCATCGACCGCTCCGCGGCCGATCATCCCCGGGCGGCCGCCATTGCCGGCCGTCTGGCGCTTTCCCCCCGGATCATCGACGACCCCCGTCCCTTATTCCAGGCCGTCGCCTCGGATGACGACCCCGAGGGGCGGGGGAAGGAAATCCTCTACCTTACCCGACAGCGCGGCCCTTTTCTCAGAAATTGCCCCGGCACCCGGGAGTACATCTGCTGCGGCTATCAGATCCTCCACGTGGGCGCCTACTGCACCATGGATTGTGCCTACTGCATTCTCCAATCCTACTTTCACCCGCCGGTCCTTCAATTCTTTGTCAATGACGAGGACCTTCTGGACAGCCTTGACGCACTGTTCGCGACCCGGACCTTAAACCGGGTGGGAACCGGTGAATTCACCGACAGCCTCATCTGGGAGCCCTGGGCCGACCTCAATCCTCCGCTGATCCGGCGGTTTGCCGGGCAGTCCAGATCGGTTCTGGAGCTGAAAACCAAGACCGCCGACATCACCCCGCTGGCAGGGCTTGATCACCGCCGGAAAACGATCCTGGCCTGGTCGGTCAACACCCCCCGAGTGATCCGGACGGAGGAGCGCCGGACCGCCGGCCTCTCGGCCCGGCTGGCGGCGGCCGCCCGAGCCGAGGCCCTCGGCTATCCCGTGGCCTTTCACTTCGACCCGATGATCCTCTATCCGGGCTGCGAGGCTGAATACGAGGCGGTGGTCGATCGGATTTTCGAGGCGGTCAGCCCGGAAAACATCGTCTGGATCAGCCTCGGCACCCTCCGGTTCATGCCGGCCTTAAAACCGGTCATCGAGCGGCGGTTTCCCGACTCGACCATTGTCTATGGCGAGCTGATCCCCGGCCTGGACGGGAAGATGCGCTACTTCAAGCCTCCGCGGACGGCGCTTTGCCGAACGGTGGCCGGCCGGATCGCCCAACAGGCCCCCGAGGTCACCGTTTATCTGTGCATGGAAGACGAGCCGGTCTGGGTCGAGGCCCTTGGCATCCGCCCGGCCGACCGCGGCGGCCTGTCCCGGATGCTCGATGAGGCCGCGGCCCGGGTCTGCGGGCTGTCGGCTCCGCCCTAACCGGCAGCGAATCCCCATCTTGCGAGGTCTGACCCATGCCCGACAGCAACCCCAAAACCCGCCGATTGACCGCTATATTCCTGCTGGCGGCCGTGCTCTTCAACTACCCGATCCTCTCCCTGGTCAACGTGAACCGGCTCGTGGCCGGAATCCCCCTGCTCTATTTATGCCTTTTCGGAAGCTGGGGATTGATCGTCCTTCTGATGGCCCTGGCCACCCGATCCCGGACCCCGCCCCTCAGCCGGCCTAAACGAGGCCGATGATGCTGAACACCGGGTTCATCCTCGTCGCCTCGTTTGGCTACATGGGGCTCCTCTTTGCCATCGCCTACTATGCCGACCGCCGGGCCGACGCGGGCCGGAGCCTCATCAGCAACCCCTATATCTACGCCCTCTCCCTGGCGGTCTATTGCACGGCCTGGACCTATTACGGGTCGGTGGGCCGGGCCGCCCGGAACGGCCCGGCCTTTCTCCCCATCTACCTGGGTCCGACCCTGATGATGGCCCTCGGGGCGCTGGTCCTCCGGAAGATCATCCGGATCTCCCGGACCCACCGGATCACATCCATTGCCGACTTCATTGCCTCACGATACGGCAAGAGCACCCTTCTCGGCGGAGCCGTGACGGTGATCGCGGTCCTGGGAATCATCCCCTACATCTCGCTCCAGCTCAAGGCCATCTCGGTGAGCTACCTGCTTCTCAACCAGTTTCCCGACGTGACCATGGCCGTTCACTTTACCGAAGTCCCGGTGCTCCGGGATACCTCTTTTTACGTGGCCCTCATCCTGGCCGTGTTCGCCATCCTCTTCGGCACCCGGCACCTGGACGCCACCGAACGCCACGAGGGGCTGGTGGCGGCGGTGGCCTTCGAGTCCATCGTCAAGCTGGTCGCCTTTCTGGCCCTGGGGTTCTGGGTCACCTACGGCCTCTATGACGGAATGGGTGACATCCTGGCCCGGGTCCGGCGGTCGCCGGAGCTCTCCGGGCTGTTGACCCTGTCGGTGGAGCCCGGGGCCTATGCCGCCTGGGGAATCGGGATCTTTTTGTCCATGATCGCCGTGTTCTTTCTCCCCCGCCAGTTCCAGGTGGCGGTGGTGGAAAATGTCAACGAGTCTCACGTGGACCGGGCGGTCTGGATGTTCCCGCTCTACCTGCTGGCCATCAACATCTTCGTCCTGCCGGTGGCCCTGGGGGGGCTGCTCCGGTTTCCCGGAGGCGGGGTGGACACCGATACCTTTGTCCTGAGCCTTCCCATGGCCGCCGGCCAGGAGGGCCTGGCGCTGTTCGTCTATCTCGGGGGGATGTCGGCGGCCACCGGAATGGTGATCATCGAGACGGTGGCCCTGTCCACCATGATCTGCAATGATCTGGTGATGCCGGTGATGCTCCGGTTTCCGGTTTTCAACCTGGCCAGGCGGCGGGATGTCAGCCAGTTGCTCATGCTGATCCGACGGGCCGGGATCATCTTCGTCCTTCTGCTGGGGTACACCTATTTCCGGTTCATCGGGGAGTTTTACGAGCTGGTCTCCATCGGGCTGGTCTCCTTTGCCGCCGTGGCCCAGTTCGCCCCGGCCATCCTCGGGGGAATCTTCTGGAAAGGGGGGAACCGGGCCGGGGCGTTGGCCGGAATGGCGGTGGGCTTTTGCGTCTGGGCCTATACGCTCGTCTTTCCCTCAATGATTCAGGCCGGCCTCTTACCGGAGCACCTCCTTCGGGATGGCCCGCTCGGGATCTCCCTCCTGCGGCCCTATAGCCTCTTTGGCCTGTCCGACTTCGACCCCATCAGCCATTCGGTCTTCTGGAGTCTTCTGGCCAACATCGCCGCCTACATCGGCGTCTCCCTCTTTGTCCGGCCGGGCGCCATCGAGCACAGCCAGGCGGTGCTCTTTGTGGACGTCTTCCGCTACCCCGGAGATGAGTCGCCCATCTGGCGCGGCACCGCCATGGTTCCGGACCTTCGTTCCCTGCTGGGCCGGTTTCTGGGTCGGGACCGAACCGATGCGGCCCTCTCCCGGTATGCCCGGCGGCACGGGATCGATTGGGCGCGGGAGCCGGCCGCCGCCCCCGGTCTCGTTGACTACGCTGAAAAGCTCCTGGCCGGGGCCATCGGGTCGGCATCGGCCAGAGTGATGGTCGCGTCGGTCTTTAAAGAGGAGCCGCTCGACGTCGAGGACGTGATGCGGATTCTAGATGAAACTCGCCAGGCCATCGCTTACAGCCAGGAGCTGGAGCGGACCACCGCCGAGCTCAAGGCGGCCAACGAGCGCCTCAAGGAGCTCGACCGGCTCAAGGACGAGTTCGTCTCCACCGTTACCCACGAGCTTCGGACCCCCCTCACCTCGATCCGGGCCCTCGCGGAGATCATCCGGGACAACCCCTCCATGGACCCCGATCAGCGGGAGCAGTTCTCCGGAATCATTATCAACGAAACGGACCGGCTCACCCGGCTCATCACTCAGGTCCTTGACCTCCAGAAAATCGAATCCGGAGCGCTCGACTGGCAGATGGGTCCCACCGACCTGATCAACGTCATCAACGACGCCGTGGACGCCACCCGGCAGCTCATCCGGGAAAAAGACATCGACCTCTCCCTCGACCTGCCGGACTCGGTCCCCGAAATCCACGGCGACCGGGACCGGCTCATCCAGGTCATGGTCAATCTGATCTCCAACGCCGTCAAATTCTGTCCGGAAGGCACCGGCCGGATCGATATCCACTTGAAACCGTCAGCCGACCGGCTCACCGTCTCGGTCATCGACAACGGCATCGGCATCGACCCGGCCCACCAGGCGATGATCTTCGAAAAGTTCCAGCAAATCCGGGACCCCGGCCGGGGCCGCCCCGGCGGCAGCGGCCTGGGCCTCTCCATCACCCGCCGGATCATCAACTTTCATGGCGGTCGCGTCTGGGTGGACAGCGCGCCGGGAAAGGGCTCGACCTTTTCCTTCGAGGTCCCGGTAGCCCGGTGATCGGGTTTTTCCTCCTCATTCTCGCCCCGGCCATGCCAAATTGGGCGGCGCGGGGTTCAGGTGCGGACTGCCGGGGCCCAGGCCTTCGTCAAGGAACAGGACGGCGGCGAAAAACGGCATCCCGGCGCTGAAATTAGCGGCTGGCAGCCGCTTCCACCATGTTGGCTTACATTAAAGTGTGAACTATTTTGGGCACATTTTAAAGGATGCCATCTTTTCAATCTGTATTTTTAATTCAGCTCCAAGCGTTTTGGGAAAAACGGTGGTCCGGGATTTTCCTCCCTTGCCGT
>CAYNGG010000027.1:0-17535 GCA_964396575.1 uncultured Desulfobacteraceae bacterium
TTCGGACTGAAAACCAAGATTGGGCTGAATCTGATCGTTTTGTTGGCGGCGGCAAGATTGAATGCAGTTATAATCCAAAAAAAATAGTATTGAATCTGAGATGTTTTCACGAACGACAGCTTATCTTTGTTTATAGCACTTTTTTCTTTTTAAACTGGCATAACCAACCATAATGGGAAAAACAGACTTTTTAAAAATAAGTCTTTTTCCCGTTATCCTAAACTCTGTCTTTTGTAAAATAATTCTTAGAGAGAAATAAACTTTAAAAGGAAATATAAAATGCAATCAATAACTATTAATATCAATGATGACAAATTAGCAGATAAAATCAAATGGCTTTTAGAGCATTTCAAAGATGAAGGACTTGAAATCATATCAAAAGAAGATATGGATGATTTAAAATTATTAAAAGCCACAAGAAATGAAGAATCCGTGCCGTTTGACGATTATATGAAAAATGAAAATTAATATACGCAAAAGTGCTGTCAGAGATTTGAGAAAGATTGACTATAAAATTAAAGACAGGATTCATTCAGCGATTTCAGAATTGCAAAATTTTCCTAATATTTCAAATATTAAAAAATTGACAAACTTTGAACCGGCCTATCGCCTCAGAGTAGGAGATTACAGAATTCTGTTTGATGTATCGGAGGATAGAATTGAGATAGGTAGAGTCTTGCAACGAAAAGAAAGCTACAAATGAAATGTAAAATGGAATAACCCGTCGCTCAAGCGGATTTGCGGGGTGGAGCGAGCAAAGCGAGCGGAACCCAGCAAACCGCTTAGCTTGACGTTAAGAAGTTTTTCGGTGGTGATGGCGAAGTGGAGACACCCGTAACCATTCCGAACACGGCAGTTAAGCGCTTCAGCGCCGATGGTACTGCACGGGCGACTGTGTGGGAGAGTAGGACGCCGCCGAAAATTTAATAAAAAGCGGCCTGTTGGGTAAATTCATACCCGACGGGCCGCTTTTCGTTTATGCCTCATCCAAATAATGATCGGCCGACATCATCATCCCTTCGGGGAAGCTTAAGCTCAGGCTTCGTAAATTCCGGTGACCGGCTCCCGAAGAATTAAGGTGATCGCTTCCCGGGCGGTTTCCGCGGCCTTGGGAAACACATCCCAAAGGGATTGAATATGGCGGAGATTATCCGCTGTTCGGAGAATCAGCATGGCCAGGTCACCTTCGGCCATGTCGGCAACCGAGAGGTTCTCCTCCCAGGATATGGCGTCGGACGCCCACAGATAAATGGTCAGAGCAGGGCGGAGATATAGCGGCCGCGGTCCGAATCCCCGGTCGATACTCAGCTTGACGAAATCCCGCAGACCGGACTTGACCTCGTTAAGTGCTTTAATGAGCCGCTGAGGGACGATCTTTTTGTCCATCCGGTCGTCAACCTCACGCTCATTGACAAAAGCGGCGACCAGCGAGGCCATGAGTATGGGGTCCCGGTCTGGGAAAACACCTTTCCGAAAACCCTCGGCGATCAGCAGCGGCTCGTCCACCCGGAGCTGAGACGCCCATACCCCGTTATCGGACAATCGGCCGTCTTCCGTGACGTACCCGGTTTCCTTTAAAAAGTCGAGATGACGGGTAAACTCCCGCCACAACCGGTCTTGATCTTCAACGGTCGGTTTCCGCTTTTTCTTCCCTTTTCCCCGGACCAGTTGATAGTTGGCAAATGATTTTTTGAGCAGATCGTAAACCTCCGCCGGGCTGTGGGACAGGAGAATATTCAGCGTCATCGAAAAGTTGATCTTGATTTGGCTGATCACATCAGCGGGCGGGGAGCCAAACAGCTTGGCAATCAATTGGACGTCCATGAACTTGCCGGGAATTAAAACCGCAAAACCGATATTGTCCATACCCCGTCGGCCTGCCCGACCGGTCATCTGATGGAGCTCGGTGGCGTTTAGCGGGAGAAACTCAACGCCGTTGAATCGGTCTGAGTTGAGGAAGACGATTGTGCGGGCTGGGAAGTTCACCCCGGCGGCCACCGTGGAGGTGGCAAACACGGCATCCAGAAGCCCCTCGGTCATTAGGGTTTCGATTACGAGCTTCCAGGAAGGCAACTGACCACTGTGGTGGGCCCCTACCGCTAGGTGCTCCAGATGCCAGAGGTGACGATGGCCCAGGATGTGGGGCAGCTTTTCGGAAAGTCGTTCAATCCGCCTTTGAAGCTCGACCTTACGATTGTCATCCCGGATATGGCGGCCACTGCACATTTCCACGGCCGCGTCACAGTCCGCTCTGGATTTGAGAAAGACGATAGCGGGAAGAAGGTTATACTTGCCCAGAATGCTGAGAACCATTCCCATGGGCGGAAGGCGCCGTGGCGGGGCCATAAGCGGCGGGGATTTCTCTCGCAGGTAGCTTTCGACCTTTTTGTGCAACCGCTTCTTATTCTTGGCATTGCTGCGAGAAAGAAGCGGATACAGCGTCCCCGACGGATGGAGAAAAAGAGGGTAAAGCGGTACGAGACGATTCCGTTCCTCGACAACGGTACAGGGACGGGATCGAATAGAGGACAGCCAGTCGGCGATTTGACGGGCGTTTCCAATGGTTGCCGACAGCAGAAGCATCGGAATCCGTTCGGGGAGGTAAATCATGATCTCCTCCCAGACGACCCCTCGATCTTCGTCGCCCAGAAAGTGGGCCTCGTCGATAACCACGAAATCGGCTTTGAGATCTTCGCCATGGTGCATGGCATCGTAAAGCTGATTCCGAAGAATTTCGGTGGTGCCGACAATTACCGAGCCCTCGGGATTTTCCTTCCGGTCGCCGGTCAGAATGCCGACATGGTCCGCTCCAAATTTTTCCGAGAAATCGATATATTTGGAGTTGCTTAGCGCCTTGAGCGGAGAGGCGTACCAGGAATGTCCCCCCTGATCCAGGGTTTTCTGAATGGCCGCCTCGGCGATCCAGGTCTTCCCGGCTCCCGTGGGAGCCGTTACGAGGCAATCGCCGGTCGATATGGCCGAAAGGGCTTCCAACTGGTAGGGATCAGGTGTAAAGGGCGTCGATTCGGGGACACCGATGGTGGAAAAAACCTCTTTCAGGTTGCCATCCGCACCGGGCTTCGGCGTAGTGATTCGACTTGATTTTCGGAAGGACCGGTTGCCGGGGAAACGTTGAGTGCCGTCGCGTCGTTTAGAGCTCATCAGACAATCGCCGGGATCATTTCACGAAGCCGGGCGGACGCGATGGATGAAGCCCTATAAGGGGAGACACCATCCAAATCGGCTTCGATCAGGTCATCGTCGTAAGGTAGGAAGCCGAGGATGTCGAAATCGGATAAATGCTTTCGGATGAACTCCTCGTCCTTGGATGAACGGATTTTGTTGCCGAGCACCATGATGCGGGTCAGCCCGATTTCGGAAGCCAGATTCTGGATATGACCGGCCGTGTCAATGCTCCGCCTGCCAGGCTCCACCACCACGATCAGCTTGTCAACGGCTTTGGCGGTCGCCCGCCCTAAGTGCTCGATGCCCGCCTCCATGTCCATCACGACCACCTCATCTCGAGCCAGCACAATGTGGGTGACCAGCCCCTTCAGCAGTGTGCTCTCCGGACAGATACAGCCGGCCCCACCTTTCTTGACGCCGCCAAGCCGCATCAATTTAATGTTCTGAAGCTTGACGGAAAGGGCGTCCGGGAGATCATCCACCTTCGGATTGAGCTTGAAAAAGCCGCCAATGCTGCCCGGTTTTGCCTCGGTACGCTGGTATATCAGATCCTTCATTTCGGATATGGGGGTGATATCTTCCGCATTTTCAATCCCTAAAGCAGATGCCAGATTAGCGTCCGGATCGGCATCGATGGCCAGGATGGAACGCCCCATATCGTTTAATGTCCGGATCAACAATGCGGAAAACGTGGTTTTTCCGACTCCGCCTTTACCGCTCACTGCTATCTTCATTGAATTCAGCCTTACGCTTTGAATGAGTGATGGAGATTCCTGTGAATCCCACTTTCATAATGGATATTTTAATGCTATAATCCGCCTTGTCAAATCTGAAGCCGTGTCATCAGACAACCGGACGAGCCATGAACCTGAAACACGAGAAGACAGCGCATATCCACCGGATGCATCGAATATGGGAAAAGCCAGGAACCCGCCTCCTGATACTGGGGGGGCTGGTTCTCTTTCTGACCACCGGTTATGTGATCTATATAACCCAATGGCTTGCCGGTGAGATACATTCTTTCGAAAGTGCCGCTCAATCAGCTTCCGACCCGGATAGGGTGAAAAAGATCGTGGATCGGGTGACAACCCATTTTATTTCCATCACCTTTATCTTCTTTGCCGTGACCATCGGCATTGTTGCCGCCTTTTCCATCAATCGAAAGGCCGACGGGCCCGTGGATCGGCATGGGGGGGCATTGGGCAATGCGTCAAATGATGCGCTCATGGTCGATAATGATCTCCTGGCGGATGATTTTGAAGATGACTTAGAAGCGGATATGGCGGCCACCCCTCTATCCGGATTGACGACTTCCGATCGTTCGGAAGATTCCGGTGTGTTGACTCACTCCTATTCCAAAATGGTGGATGCCCTCAAGCGCATCAATGAGCTGGAAAAGGAGCACAGCATCGAGTTGGCTGAGGCCAACCGGCAGCTTCAGCGGGAGATATCGGAACGAAAGCGGGCGGAGCAGGAGATCCGCCATCTCTCCAATCGCCTGATCAGCGGCATCGAGGAGGGTCGTAAAAAGCTCGCTCAAGACCTCCACGATGAGTTCGGTCAGACCCTGACCGCTTTACATTTAGGCGCCGAGACCCTGATGAGCTCCATGCCGGATACGATGGAAGACCAGCGGTATCGGATCATGGAGTGGATTACGTTGATTGAGCAGTTGGGGGACAAGATTCGGAACATCTCCTCGGATTTGCGTCCCGATTTGCTAGACGATCTGGGATTGGTGCCGACCTTGAACTGGTATATCAATGAATTCAATACGCAGAGGCCGGATATCCAGGTTGATTTTCAGGCCATCGGATTCCGGAAGCGGCTGTCCTCGGAGATTGAGCTGGTGCTCTACCGGGTGTTTCAGGAGGGGCTCAACAACGTTGTAAAACATGCTTCGGCCAATCAGGTCAGCGTGACGCTGACATACAGTCACCCCAAGGTTATCTTTATCCTCAAAGATGATGGGGTGGGGTTTGAGCAGGATGTCGGGACGGACGGGATCGGCCTGTTAGGGATGCGAGAGCGCGTGGTTTCGGTCAACGGCAGCATCGCCATATTATCGGGCCGAAAAAAAGGAACGACGATTCGGGTGGAGCTGCCCGTGTCGTGAGCATGGGCAGAGGCCATTCAGAAATCGGAAAAATTGGCTGAGATCACGCCGCACGGAAAATATTATCACGCCGTCGGCGTAACTTATATCCGATATTCCGAGGATAGACTTTTGAGGGCAACGCGGGTATCGGGCGGATTGACCATTTACGGATGGGCACTAGGGAGGCTCAATGGGGAAGATTCGAGTATTGATTGCTGACGACCACGCCGTGGTTCGAGAGGGATTTCGAAAGCTTTTGGAAGAGCAGACGGACATGGAAGTAGTGGCGGAAGCCGGCGACGGCCTTCAGACGGTTAAAAAGGCCAAGACGCTCCGGCCGGACGTCGCCTTGATCGACATCGCCATGCCGCAGCTCAGTGGATTGGAAGCTGTGCCCCTGATCAAGGAGGCGGTCCCCGAAACTCAAGTGGTGCTTCTATCCATGCACAACAAAGATGCCTATGTGCATCAAGCTTTGGCATCGGGGGCGCTGGGCTACGTCTTGAAAGCCTCTCCGACAACGGAGGTGCTCGAAGCGATCCGGACGGTCCGCGGGGGGGAGTATTTCCTCAGCTCCAAAATCAACTCCAAGCTGATCACTGCTTTTCTCAAAAGCCGGGTCGAAAAGCCCCCGGTCAGTGGGTATGATCTGCTGTCGGAGCGCGAGCAGCAAGTTTTCAGGCTGTTGGTTGAAGGACGGTCCACAGCGGAGATCGCCGATATCTTGTGCATTAGCTCCAAAACGGTGGAAAAGCATCGGGCCAACACGATGAAAAAGCTTGATATTCACAATATGGTGGAGTTGGTCAAATATGCTATTAAAATCGGCATTATCGGACCGGAGCTGTGGGATGATTGACAGTCAGGCCGGCACCTGACGGAATCGGAAACCGATGACCGTGTTCAAAGACGACGACCTGAGCTCCACCGAAAAGCTCTTGGACGTGATCCGGGGATCGGACGCTAGTCCCGCGTCACCTCCTCGCCGCCTGAAATCGGGCTCCCGAGTGGCTCGACATCGGGACTGGATGCAGAGGGTCCGGAACCTTCGAGCTTACGTGACGGTAGGTATCGACCTGGGAGCTGAAAACGTCAAGATCGCCGGAATCCGCCATCATTCAGATGGTCGAAAAGAGGTTTTGGAGCTCAAGCACCTCGTTTTGACCGGAATCGATCAGCATTCCGTCGAAAATCGATACCGAGACATCATGCCGGAGATCTCGGCCTTCGGCAAACGGCATCGAGCATCGACCGTCTGGGCCGCTTATCCTTCCCATGGGATGATCGCTCGACATCTCAAAGTGCCTCGTCTGGGCAATAAAGTCCTGGCCAGAGCCGTCCATGCCAATTTTAAGAAGGACGCCGACGGCCTCGACGGGCAGTCGCTATTTGATTTTAAATCCATTCGACCCGTCCGGGGTGGGCAAGGGGAAGCCATTGCTTGTACCGTTGATAAACAGGAAGTTGAGACGCGGCACGCGCCATTTTTGAATGCGGGCATCCATCTCACGGGCTTGTCTGTTTATCCGTTCGCGTTTCAGGGCCTGTTGAAGAATCGCGCCCGCCGCCATAGCGCTGACAGCAGCCTTTGTTTGCTCCATATTGGCCAAACCCATTCCTATATCTGCGTCTATTCAAGCAATGGGACGCTGGTTCTGAATCGAATCATCAAGACGGCGCTCGACAGCATGATGGCGCCCATCCAAAACGAGATGCGGGAGCAGCGTCGGAGCGGGGATAACTCCGGTTTCTACGCTCCGGGGTTTGAAAAGGATGCTGATGAGCCCCTGAAGCTCCCCGGCGAAGAGGTCAGGCGGATCTTTCGCCGGTTGCTGACCGCGGACGGTTCAGTCGAGCCCGACCGACCGATTGACGGAGGCTCCAATCGGCGGAAGATGGTGGAGATGATGACCCCGGTCATTGACCGGCTGGGAAAGCAGGTGGCGGCTACAATGGATCATCACCTCCGACATGAGCACGGAAATCCGTTTTCAGAGATTTTGATATCCAGCTCTGAAGGGGTCATTCCTGAGTGGCAAGCTCATATCGAGCGTCAATTGGATCTGCCGGTGACGGTCCTGGACCCCGCGGACAGCATGGCCGAGTTTCCGGATGAAGCGATGTCGGGCCAGGCTGATCACTCGGCATCGATCTCAACGCTTCGGAGCCGGTTTGCCGTGGCGGTGGGGATAGCCCTGTGCGACCAAACGGTTACGCCCAATTTTATCTTCACCTATCAGGATGAGGAGCGAAAACGATCGGCCGGTCAGCTCCGGCACTTGATGGTGGGGGTTATTTCGATCTTGGCCGCCATTGCCATTGGCGTGGTGTTCTGGCAGGAATGGCAGCTATCCCGAAAGCGGGAATACTTGGCCCAGCTCCAGGATCGGTTAGAGGAGCTCACACCGAAACTGAGTCGGGAAATGATTTCCGAGACGGTTTCGGAGATTCAAGAGAAACGCCGCCGGTTGCGGACCGCCTTGGCCGGCCGGCGGCTTCCCGCGGTTTTCGGAGAAATCGCCAACAGCACCCCCGATTCCATAAAGCTGCTTCGGATCCGGGTCGTACAACCGGAAAAGGCGAGCGTTATTGACAAAACGGGATCAATGCGTATCCACATCGAAGGGATTATTACGGGGGAGGAGATCAACGCGGAGACGGCTATTACGACATTTCGCACCAACCTGCGAAACGCTCGGCTGATCGGGCAGTTGCCCTCGCTTCAGCATCAGGCGGAGGGCTATTTTGAGCGTCGAAAGGCCGTATTGTTCACTCTGACTTTGGATTTGAAATAACAGGCCGCAATTGGGTATTCGGAGACAGGCAGGGAAGGGCAAGGGGTTGATCGCCGGTTTGGTTTGCATTCTAATATCCGGCGCCGTCTTCAATTTTTGGTATTTCCAACCGAAACTGAAAGCGATGGCTGAAATCGAGAACACCATCGATTGGGCCAGGGAAGAGCTCAAGGAACAGCGGATGCTGTATAGTCTTTTTCCACAAGTGAACGAGATGCATGATGAGATTGATCACCAATGTGAGGCCATCGGGGTCCGGTGCGAGGCAGACTTGCCGCCTGCCGGAGCGGATCGAGGAAGACAGACCATTGAGGAGATCCTGACCGGAATCCGATTCCATGCCAAGGGGAGCGGCTTTTTCGTAAAGCGGGCCGTACCCGTTGCCGAGACCGTGTCCCCGGAATCTCCTTATTTCAAAGTGAAGATCGATTTGACGGGAAAGTATAGTCAAATCAAAGCGATGCTAACTGAGATCCCGCATGTTGACCACATTGAGACGCTTGAGGCTCAATCAAACCTCGATGCGGTGGACGTCTCATTGCTTGTCTGGATTGGAAATGATCTTTTATACTGAGCCTCGGGCAGGTGACAAATGCTCGGTATGACCAAACGGGAGATCATCTTGATTACAGCGGCTCTCGTGGCCGTCGTTTTTGGGATTAACGCCTTATGGGGAGGCGGATCAAATAGGGGGATGGCAAAGCGAAATGAGCCGACTCCCGCCCAATCGGCGGTGGATTCGGATTATGCGGTGAAGATCGCGGGTCAGTTGGGAAGCCAAAGATTTTCCGAATATGAGTCGCACCTGATGAGCCAGACGCAACTGGCTTGGGGAAAGTCTCCTTTTCTGGCGGCCGAGCCGCCGGTCGAGCTCGATGATGCACCCGATCCGGAATCGGTCAAAACCCCGTTGCGTCAATTTAATTATTCGGGATATGTTCAGATGAGAAACGAGCTGGTCGGGGTGATTAACGGAATGGAGTATCAGGTTGGCGAGACCTTGGTGGATGACGATCAGCTCGTTGTGTCAGCCATTTATCCGGATCATGTGGTTATTACCGAAATCAGCGGCGTCACCCGTTATACGGTCCGTTTGGATGACGGGGACCGAGACGGCCATCAATCGGATCGGTGAAAGGATGCCCAAATGGCAAAAGCCTCATCAAACATTGCAGTCATGGAGCTGAAATGCCCAGTCGATTCCCTTGGACCGGACAATGATCTCGACGTTGGTTAGACCGTCCGTCCTCACCGGACGGAAAAATCCAGAGGGCCGCCGATGGTGGCTCATCTTCGGCGTGATCATTCTGGTCATGGCGCTGATGGGGTGTGCTGACAAACGACGGGAGCGAGCCAGCCGGTTTTTTCAAGATTGGCGGGAGATGGCGCGACAATCCCGGGCGCATTCCCCGGAGAGCGATACCCACCCCATTAGAGTGGGTGATGACGATCCCCCTGCCCGATCTCCGGAAGTTGAGCCGTCCGATTTCGATGACGACCGCTCGTCCCCGAAGGAAAAACCGCCGCCGGCCGTTGATGCCGAGGCGCCGGAGGTGACGGAGCCTATCCGGGGCCAGCTCCCGACGGATCGCATTTCTCTCCAGATGCATGATGTCTCACTTCCCGTGTTGATCCGTACACTGGCCCGGGCCGCGGATCAGAACATTTTGATCAGCCGAAATGTCAAAGGCCAGGCGAGTCTTTCCATTCAGGACGCCCCTTGGGACCGAGTATTTCATGGAATTCTAAAGACATACGGGTTGACCTATAGCTGGGAAGGGGGAAATATCCTCCGAATCATCAGCATCGAAGATATCGAGTACGAGCTGCGGATGAAGGATGCCAGCCAGAGAGCTCAAGCCGCCGCCCGTGAAAACGAGCTCAAGCGCCTGGAGGAAGCGCATCGCAAGGCCGTCAAACAACGGGAAATAGAATGGGCCGAGCCCCTCTTGACCCGAGTCATGCCCATCAAGTATGCCAATCCAAAAACGCTCAAAGACAATCTCGATCAGGTCCTTATCAAGGATAACGAGGTCAGGCGGGGCTCGGTGGCGGTGGATTCCCATACCCAGTCGCTGATCCTTCAGGGAACGCGCGGAGATTTAAAGGAGATGATTGCGTTGCTTCAAACCCTTGATCGCCCGATGAAACAGGTCTTGATTGAAGCTCATATTGTGGAGGCGGAGAAAAACACCGCCTGGCAGCTCGGAGCTCAATGGGGCGGGCTGATGAAGCTTCAAGATAACACCTGGCTTACCTCCGGTGCCGCGGTGCGGGAAACCTGGGGACAGGAGCCGGGCACTATGCTGCCTCCCACAGCCGGCCCCATGGCCGGCTTCGGCGTCGATCAGCTCGAAGTCAACGGCTTAAAGATCGGTTATGTGGCCCAGGACGCCAGCAATTTTATCCTTGCCATGCAGCTTTCAGCGCTGGAAAACGACGGCAAGGTCAATATCCTTTCCAGCCCGTCCATCACGACCCTCGATAATCAAACGGCCCTGATTGAATCCGGAAAGGAGGTCCCCTATCAGACCGTAGAGGACAATGAAGTCAATATCGAGTTCAAGCGAGCGGTGCTCAGCCTGAAGGTCACGCCCCATGTCATTGACGGGAAAACTTTGAAGCTCGATATCGAGACGAAAAAAGACGAGCTGGATTTCAGCAGCAGCAGCTCAGTCCAGGGAAATCCAACCATCACGACCAAGCGGGCGGAGACCAGTGTGATCCTTTTTAACGGGGAGACCGCCGTTATCGGCGGATTGAGTAAGGAAAGCAGCAACCAGAACCGCCAGGGCATACCCTACCTCAAGGATATCCCGCTGCTGGGGTATCTATTTAAAAGTCGCCAGACCATGGAGAACATGGAAGAGGTGCTCATTTTCATCACCCCTCATATTCTCCAGCCCAAGACTCAGGAAGCGGATTCGGCTGATGGCCAGGCTGCTGAATCGCTTGGTAAATCAAGAAATGGCCACGGTCCGTGAACCGGGATTCCGCACCAATGGAATATTATCGACTTCTCAACCTGATCCGCGAGCCGTTTCCGAACACCCCCAACCCGGATCTGTTTTTCCCGTCACGTCAGCATCGGGCCTGTCTTCAGCAATTGGAAATGGCGGTCCGGCTCCGTCGGGGGCTGAATATCGTCATCGGAGACGTTGGCAGCGGCAAGACCCTGTTAAGCCGGATTTTGATACGGTCCCTGTCCGGGGACGGACACTTGGAAACCCATCTGATGCTGGACCCCGATTTTCCCGATCAGACCGGTTTCCTCTCAGCTCTGGCTCGGCTTTTCCGAATCGACATACCTGATGGTGACAGGCTGAAAAGCCGCCGGATCAAGGAAAGAATCAAAGCATATCTGTTCCAGAGGGGGGTCAGGGAAAAGGTCACGCTGACGCTGGTCATTGACGAAGGGCAGAAGCTGTCAAGGGCCAATATCGAGATACTCCGAGAGCTTCTCAATTACGAGACCAATGATTATAAGCTGTTGCAGATCGTGATCTTTGCTCAGAAAGAATTTGACAGCACCATCGAAAACGTACCAAATATCAGAGACCGGATCAATTTGTGTCTCTATCTGGGGCCGCTGGGCTTCCGTGAGATGAGGGCCATGATCCGGTTTCGGCTGGACCGGGCCGCTCACCATTCCACCGGCTGGCGTCTCGATTTCTCGTGGCCCGCCTTGTGGTCGATCTACCGGGCGACCGGCGGATATCCAAGAGGGGTCGTTCATCTCTGTCATCAGTGTGTGCTGCTGATGATTGTGCAAAACCGGTCATCCGTGAGCCGGATGATGGTAAATGCCTGTATCCGCCGGTCGGCGGTCCGATCGCCAAGGGCTTCCGGATTTACCCGGCCCGTCCTCGCCGGAGGGATGGTCGTCCTTCTAACGGTCTCCATTTTATGGGCGTCGCCGATCATTGTTGACGTGGTGACGCGGGAGCGCTCCGTCAGCGCGATGCCTTCGGATCAGGATAGCCCGACGGAATCCGTTGTCGTCAGAAAGCCGATGCCGCCTATACCATCCGAACGGGCTCGGCGATCCACTCCCCCGACAATCCTGGGCACGGTGGCCATCCGGAGCGGTGAGACCTTAAGCGAGCTGATGCAGTGGGTCTATGGTACCTCGCATGGAAAATATCTCGAACAGGTCATCGCGATCAATATGGGTATGAGGGATCCGAATCGCTTGTCCGCGGGACAACGGGTTCGGTTCCCGGCGATTCCGGTCGCCGGTGCTCAGATGGAAAACGGGGGGCCAGCCTGGATGGAGCTGCGGCGGGTGAGCCGATTGGATGAGGCCGTGCGGGATCTCCGACGGAGGGGAAGCGTTGAGGGAGATGCCCTGAAGCTCCTGCCATTCTGGAACGAGCGGGATGGCTTGTCCTTTTCCATCGGATACCGCCCAGGATCGGATGGAGAGGCTGTGGGGAATGTTCTGCCTGGTGGTTTCTCGGCGGGTTCGTCAAGCGAGCGGATGGCGGCGTGGCCGCCCGACACGGTGTTTTTTGCGGCGATCGATTGATCGGACGGAGCCTGGAGTAACCGGATGAAAAAAAAGCTCGGTGAAATGCTTGTGGAATCCGGCATCCTGACTCAGGAGCAACTCGATCTTGCCCTTGAAAATCAGAAGCGGACGGATATGCGGCTCGGCCAGTTTCTGGTAAACGGCGGGGGGATATCCGAATCGGATCTGGCCAGCATTATATCCCGACAACAGCGGATCGAGCGTTATGATCCGGAGCTGCACCCGGTGGACGAATCCCTTAAATCACTCATCCCAATGGATTTCGCCCGGAAGCACCAGCTCGCCCCCATCCACAGAGCGGATGGGCTGCTCACGGTAGCCATGGTTGACCCAATGGATATCAAGGCATTAGATGCTGTTGAGACCGAGTCGAATCTGGAGGTGGAAGCGATCATCTGTGCGGAAGGTGAGCTCAATTTGCTGATCAATTCCCTCTATGGCAGCGACTTCGGTATTAGCGGGATTTTGGGCGATATGAATGAGATGTCTTTTCAACGGGCGGACGAGGACGAGATGTCTGGAGAGATAGCTGCTCAGGATCTCGATATGTCCTCGCTCCAGAGCCTGGCTGAGGGGGCACCGGTGGTTCGGTTCGTCAATAACCTGATCTCTCAGGCGGTCCGGGAAGGGGCCAGCGATATCCATATCAGCCCGGAAAAAGAGGGTCTTCAGATCCGGTTTCGGCTTGATGGCAAGCTTCATAACGTTCCAGGACCGGCTCGGGGCATGATCCTGCCGATCGTGTCTCGGATTAAAATCCTCGGCAATATGGATATATCCAAATTTCGGAACCCCCAGGACGGACGATTTTCCGTCCGGATGAACGGCAAGGAGATCAACGTCCGGGTATCCTCTATTCCGACCATTTACGGCGAGAACCTCGTGCTCCGACTGTTAGATACCAGTGCCGGGATCTACGACTTGCGCCATCTCGGCATCACCGATTTTGACCGGGCTAAGCTTGAAGAGGTGATGCACAAATCTTACGGGATGATCCTGAGCACGGGACCGACGGGAAGCGGCAAGACCACAACCCTGTATTCGATCCTGAAGCAGATCAACCAGCCCGATATCAACATCATCACCTTGGAAGACCCGGTGGAGTATCGGATCGAAAACATTCGGCAGACCCAGCTCAACCCAAAGGCCGGCATGTCATTCAAGAATGGGATTCGATCCATCTTACGGCAAGACCCCGATGTGATCATGATCGGTGAGATTCGGGACGATGAGACGGCGGGGGTGGCCATTCAGGCCGCGCTCACCGGGCACCGGGTCTTAAGCACAATCCATACGAACAATTCGGCCGGCGCAATCACCCGTCTCCTCGATATGCACATCGACGCGTTTCTCATCGGGTCGGTTCTGCTGTCTTCCATCGCCCAGCGGCTGGTCCGGAAGGTCTGCCCGTACTGCAAACAGCCCTATCGGCCCCCTCAGTCGGCACTCGACTATTGGGGGATTTCAGACCGTGCCGAGGACGCCAATTTCATGGAGGCCAAGGGGTGCTTCAACTGCATGAATACCGGTTACAAGGGGCGTACAGGGGTCTTTGAAGTCTTGAGCATTGATGAACGGATTCAGAATATGATTCTTGAAGAGAAATCCGCCCATGCCATTACCAAGGCTGCCAGGGAAAGTGGACAGTTGAAAACTCTCAAAGACAATGCGGCCGAAAAGATCTTAAACGGAATCACAACCATCGATGAGGCGATTTCCGCCATTATGGTCTGATTATCAGAAAAAGTGTGCATCCAGGAATCGGGAAATTGGGCCGAGATCAAGGCGCACGAAACATTTTACCGGAGGCACATGTCTGATATTTCGAGGATAAAATTGTGATTGCAACGCGGATATCGGGCCAATTTGCCATTTATGGGTGGGCACCAAAAAGCGCCGAAAGCTGGTGAGCCTTCATGCCCCGTTATTATTACAAAGCGGTTGATTCCAGAGGACAGGTTCTTTCGGGCGACATGGATGCCGATTCTCCGGAAGGCGTCGAGAGTCGGCTGATCGAAAAAGGGTATATTCCGACTCGAATTGGCAGAAGCTTTGGCTTCGAATGGTCATTTGCTCAGATTCAGGAGCGATTGACTCGCATCAAGACAACGGACTTGATCCTGTTTACCAAGCAGCTTCGAACCATGATCCTTTCCGGCGTCCCCATGCTGGCGCTGCTCCAGATTCTTCAGAAACAGGTTGACAATGTGCGACTTCAATCGATACTGCGATCCATCCAGCAGGATGTTCAGGAAGGGGTCAGCCTCTACGATGCATTCCGACGGCATCCCCAGGTTTTTTCGACGCTGTATTGCAGCATGATCCGGGCGGGAGAGGCCAGTGGGGAGCTCCCGGAGGTCCTCTCCCGACTGTCCTATATCATGGAGCATGAATATAAACTCAAATCGGATGTCCGGTCCGCGCTTCAATACCCAATGATCGTCCTGGTGTTTCTGTTTGCCGCCTTTCTTGTATTGTTGACCTTTGTGATTCCGCGTTTTGTGACCATCTTCGAAAAAGGCGGCATCGACTTGCCCATTCCGACCCAGATTTGCATGATGCTGTACCATCTTCTTTTCGACTACTGGTACGTCATCGTGGCCGCTTTTCTGGGACTTGCGGGGCTGTTGTATTATTTCGGGCTGGAAAAGGGTAAATATGTCAGGGACCATCTGGTGATGCGGCTGCCGCTGATCGGCCCGTTGTTCATCAAAGCGGCCATGTCAAGATTTGCTAGTATTTTTGCGATCTTGCAATTTAGCGGCGTGGCGGTTCTGGACTCCCTTCGGATATTGACGAAAACCATTGGAAACCTTGCCATAGCCAAGGAGCTTGATACGGTGCGCGAGCAGATCGCACAGGGGAGTACCATCGCGGGGCCTTTGAAATCCGCTAAGTATTTTACGCCAATGACGGTCCACATGATCGGTGTCGGAGAGGCGTCCGGCAATCTCGACGAGATGCTCAGGGAGGTTTCCAATCATTATGACACCGAAGTGGCCTATGCGATGGACCGGCTGTCGGAGGCCATTGGTCCTTTGTTGACCATTCTGCTGGCGGCCCTGGTCGGGTTCTTTGCGCTCGCGATCTTCCTTCCCATGTGGGATTTGGCCCAGGTAGTGAAGTGAAATGAAAAACCTTCGTTTCCACATCAGCCTTTACATCATTATCCCGTTTATTTTTTCCGGCCTGTCGCTCCTATCGACCATTATTGCCTACCAGATCACCACAATCCGGGTCGCCAGGGATATGGACCCCTTTTATCCGGTGGCCTTTTGGGGGGGCGTGCTTTTCGTCATGACCGCGATCTGTGGGGTACTCGTCGCCAGGATGATGCTCAAGCCCATGGAGGAATTCGTTCAGAGCACGGAGCAGCTCGGGGTTTTGGAAAATGTGGTCGCCGATGACAAAAGCTCCGTCAATAAAGACGATATGCATCGCTATACCCAGATCTTCAAACATGTCACCGAGCTTTTGACCCAGGTGGAATCCCAGAAGCTGTTTCCGGACGTGGTGGCTAAAAGTCGGGCCATGCGGGGGGTTTTGAAACAGGTGATCAAGGTCGCCCCGACGGATTCCACCGTCTTGATTTTCGGAGAAACCGGCACCGGCAAGGAAGTGATCGCCAACAGTATTTACGAGCGGAGCAAACGCTACGGCAAGCCCTTTGTCGCCATCAATTGCGCCGCCATTCCGGATGGACTCCTGGAAAGCGAGCTGTTCGGTCACGAAAAAGGCGCCTTTACCGGGGCAAATGCCAGAAAGCTGGGAAAATTCGAAATCGCCAACGGGGGGACGTTGTTTTTAGATGAAATTGGAGACATGCCCCTCGACACGCAGGCCAAGGTACTCCGGGTCCTTCAGGATTCGAAGATTGAGCGCGTCGGCGGAAACCGTTCCATCAAGGTCGATGTCCGATTTATCGCGGCAACGAACAAAGAGCTTGCTAAAATGGTTGAAACGGGACATTTTCGTCAGGATCTCTTTTTTCGGTTGAATGTATTCGTGATTTATCTTGATCCGCTGCGGGAGCGCAAGGATGACATCCCGGAGTTTATCGATCGGTTTTTAAAAGAATTGGGCAATGATGAGCTGATGGTTGCCCCGTCCGCCCTTAAATTGATGACCAGCTACGCCTGGCCCGGAAATGTCCGCGAGCTCAGAAATGCGGTGGAATCAGCCTGCGTTCTGGCCGGGGACCGGCACATCGAGCCCAGAGACCTTCCCCCAAGCGTGGCGGTGGCGTCATCGACCGCTCCCCATAATGACCAGCGATATGCCATATCTAATGATGCTATGGGGAATTCCGCGGATGAGGTGGCGGAATACACGGATGACTGGACACTGGACGACCACATCAAGGACTTTGAAAAAGGGATTATTGTAAATACGCTAACCAAAACGGGGGGGGTCCAGGTCAAGGCAGCCGAATTGCTCCGGCTGTCCACAAGGAGCCTGGGCCATCGAATTAAGAAATATGACATTGATGTGAATGCGATCAAAGAATCGATCAAATGATACCGGATATGTAAAACCTTTAAGGCTTGGTCTTGCATTTCTTGAACGAATAGATACATAATGTGGATGTCGCAGGTAGGTGATGGTCTGGCCGCATTAGCCTGACAGCCTGGTAAGTTACTAATTATAAAGTATTAGGGAGCATTATGGCAGGTTTTTTTTGTGTGATGGCATGTGAATTGCGTTCGAAAGTTGCTGGTCGGGTATGTAGTAATGCTGAGCTGTAAACATGTTTTATGACCTTGAACAAAGTTGAGGTGACAAATGAGCTCCAAAGCTAACAATAGATTGTCTAAGAGCCAGGAAGGTTTTACCTTGGTTGAAGTCATTGCCGTGCTGGTGATCCTGGGGATACTTGCGGCGGTGGCCGTACCCAAATTCTTTGATATGCAGGTGACTGCCAGAAA
>CAYNGG010000028.1:0-11994 GCA_964396575.1 uncultured Desulfobacteraceae bacterium
TCTCCCGACCACATCTTCTACAAACTGACCCGAACCGCCCAGCGGGATGGCACCCTCTATTCCCAGCCCGAAACAAACGCCCCGGTGCTGGCCGATCTCAAAAAAGGCATGAGCTTGACCCTGATCGACGAAAAAGGGGAGTGGTTCATTGCCCGCCTTACCAACGACCAAGTGGGGTGGGTCCACGAAAGCCTCCTCTCGGGGGAAACCCCGCAAGCGTCTCCACCTTCTGACGGGAAGTCGCCTCATGGCATATCCCCTAGCCCCGAACTCTCTGATAACGGCCCGGTTGAACCCCCCGCTGAAACCGATTCACCACAAACTACGTTGACGGTCAAGGTACCCTCGGCAAGAGTCAGAAAGCTGCCGGATCTTGAGTCAAACGTCATCTTCGGCCTCAAAAAGGGGGATACGGTCGCCTCGCTAGGTTTCCAAGCTCCCTGGTATCAAATCCGACGGTCCGACGGCAAAGTCGGCTGGGCCCATCAATCGCTTTTTGATCGAGCGGAGACAACGCCATCCATTTCAAAGCCCGAATCGTCACCCCCGCTTCACGTTCCGGAGTCGGTAGCCGCCGCGGACAATCGACTTATTCGCGATATCCGGATTGATCTGTCCCCCGACGGTGCCGAAAAGGCCATCTTCGAGCTGTCCGGCTTTCACCCGCCAGAAACCTTTGTTCTGGAAGAAACAACCCCCAAAATTGTCTGCGACTTTTATGATCTTTCTCCAGGAAAAGATATGCGCCGTCGCATCGATGTCGGGGGAACCCTCATTCAACGGATCCGGACTGGGATGCATTCTGGCGACCGCCCTAAGCTCCGGGTGGTCGTCGATCTAGCCTCAAATCAGGACTATGAGGTCGAGCAAGTTTTTTACAAACAGCAGAACCTTTACATCCTCACCATCAAGCCGACCACCGTCGAAAAAATCGATACCCTCTGACGGCGATAGAATCTTCAGTCAACGCTCTTGAGGACCTCCTCGGTTTTCAGCTCCTCGACGTAATACCATCCAAGCGAGGGCATCTGATAATAGACGATGAGACGGGAGTCGCCTTGAGCCCCCACCTCGTGCAGTCCTGACTTATTCCGATAGACCGCTTCCTCTATCGGCTTTACTCCGAACGGCTTAAGCTCCAGGCCCGGACCGGATTCCCGATCTTTCTGGTCCTTGCCCAACTGTCCGGACCGTACCACAATTCGAGCCTTCTGGTCCAGCAAAAAACTTTCAATCACTCCCACCGCGCCGGGCCGGGTCAGGTTATCTTGGATAATGTCAGAAAAGGTGACATCCATCCCGAGTACCCCGTAAAACTTGTTCTCCCTATCATAAAGGGATGTTGCGCAGGGCAGGACGAGGCCAAGCCCCTGGATGTCGAAATAGGGATTGCCCCATCGAACCTTACGGCCCTGCGCCCCCAGCTCGTACCAGGGCCGCTTCCGGGGGTCATAGTCCGCCGGATAGGTTCCCTTTCCGGGGTAGGAGTACATCACTCCGATCTCCAATCCAATGAAGGCCCAGCGGATGGGCAGACCGTGAACCGTCAGGAGGCGCATGGCCTCCGCTTCGGTTATGGGAGCCGAGCCCGGCCGGCTTTCCAGCAAGGTAGTTTTAAAATGATGGCGGAGCGGTGCAAGTCGGCGCATCAGGGGAATGACCGTTTCCGCCTCAACCCCCGGAGAAGTTTTGACGACGGGGTAGTCAATGGACACGTTGCGCTTGTAAAGCGGTGCGTATTCGTGATCCGGGGGTGCTTTCTCCGGGTCATTAAAATCCGAGATCCAATAAAACCGCTCATCGTTCTCCGGCGCGTCCTGGATCAGGTACATGGCGTCGTTGGCCAGATTTCGGGTTAGCTCTTCAAGCCGGAGAAAATGATTATCGATAAGATGAGCCTGGCCGGCAACCGCGGCCTGGAGATGGGTCAGCCGATTCTCCCGGACACGGGCGGCCTTGAGCGCGGCCTGCTCCCGATAGAGCCCCGTGATGAACACTCCGGCCGACAGCAGAAGAATCGTCAGGAGCATGATCAGGGACAGCTCGCGGTGCTTGTTCATCCACCGCCAGACCTTTCGGGGAAGATTATCCGGGAGCTCGGAGACCTCATCCCCCCGGAGAAATCGCCGGATGTCCTCGGCCAAGGCGTTGATGCTCGGATATCGATCCTTGGGGTCGAATTCCGTCGCCTTATGGATGATGGCTTTGAGCTCCGGCTCAATTTTTTTCTCCGGAATCAGATGCTCCAATGGATTGAGGTATCCCCCCTTGGCCCATTCCAGCTTCTTTTTGCTGTCGCCTGTCCGAGTGGGACGCAAGGTGACCAGCTCGTAAAGCACCGCGCCCAACGAAAAAATGTCACTGGCCGGCCCCACGTCGGCTCGGGCATTGGCCTGCTCAGGCGACATATAGCTCAGTGTCCCCACCACCCCTTCGGGCTGATTGGCGATCTCAGTCGCCGACTCGGATGGGTCCCGGGTGAAGATCTTGGTGACCTGGGCCGACTGAGTGGGCTCCAAGTCGCCGTCGTCCTTGAGCATTTTCGCAATGCCCCAGTCCATGACATAGACTTCGCCGTAGTCCCCCACCATGATATTGGCCGGTTTCAGGTCCCGATGCACCACCTGCTTCCGGTGGGCATAGGTGATACCTTCAGAGGCCTTGAGAAAGTATTCAAGCCGAGATCTGAGGCTCAATTCAGGGTCGAGCTCGGCTTTCGGGTTTTCATGGTAGGTCTTCCGGGCCTTGGCGACGATTTCCCAGAGGCTTTTCCCCTTGATCAGCTTCATCACAAAGGAGACCGTCTTCTGTCCCTTTTCGGGCTGCTTGACGGTATAAAGGGGAACGATATTCGGGTGATCAAGCTGAGCGGTGATCTGGGCTTCCCGAAGAAAAAAGCTCAGCGCGGCGGGACTCAGCGCGTCTTCCCGAAGCACCTTGATGGCAACCTTGCGGAGCAACTGGGTATCTTTGGCCAAGAGGACCTCACCCATCCCCCCTTTGCCGATACTCCCCATCTGAACATAACGCTCCTTGATCTCTCCCACCGTGTCGAAAACATCCTGAGAGAAATCGACCATGGTGAGGGTATCTTCGCCGGTATAGCCATCATCACTCGGCTCTTGCGCGGGATCGCCAACCGGCGGATACGGCGGCTGCGGGGAAGGGGCGGAGGGGGCTGACCTCGGGGGGTAAACCTTGAACACATGCTTGCACTGCGAGCAACGAAGCTTGGTCCCCTTAGCCTTGATCAGGGCCTCGTTGACATTGAACGTGACCTGACAGTTATCACACTTGACGAGCATGGCCGCACCCTCATTATCCAGATCGGGTAAATGTTCCGAGCCGACGTCGTGACCCCGATGACCCCGACAATCCAGCCATGATCATACTGTCAAACCCATCCGGTTTCAACCGAAAATCCACGGAGGACGGGAAATAGTATCATTTCAAGTCGATTTCCCAATTCCAGAGGCCAGGACGGTCCTTGAGGGCCACGCCACCGGGCAGCGGCGTATGAAGATGAATGAGCTGGCGGTAGCCGGCATCAATGAGGCGCTGCCGGCAGGCGGTGAGGTCCAACGGCCAGTTGGGGTAAATCCAGGTCTCAGAATCCACTCGAGTCGCCCAGGCCACTTCGTTTTTGGGACTGACAACCGGCGTCTCCAGCATCAGATCAGGGGGCATGATCCGGGATACAGACAGCGGGAAAAGTCCGGTAAGGACAATGCCCAAAGGCAAAGGCGACTGGCGGGCCAGTGTAATCAGGTCTTCGCCGCCAAGCTCCGGGCTGACCACGGCACCGGCTACGCCGGCCGATTTCAGCATCTGGAGAGCCAGCGGATTGGTCAGGTTGCAAAACGGCCCGGCCCAAATCCGAAGGTCCGACTTTCCCCGCGACTCGATAAGTCCAATCTGCCAGGGAGCATTTACCACGAACCGGCGGGCGCCGCCCTCAACCAGGCCTCGGATTCGCTCTCGCCATCTGCGCTCAATGTTTCCGTTTTCACCCGGCCAGATAACCGGTGGCAGCCAGCACCAGATGGAATCCGAGGCATTCTCGAAGGCGCCGGCGCCAGCCTGACTCAGGTGAATCCATTCCCCTCGGACGGCATCCCGAGGGAGCGGTTCCGGAGTCGGTCCGATATGGATATCGACAACCGGCTCCCGATGGTGACGAGGTCGGGGGAGACGCAGCGCCGCTTTCCGGTGGGAAGCGGTCGGCTCATCCGCCAAGGCCAGCTCGGACTCAAGCTCGGCCAAGGCCGTCTCCAGCTCCCGCTCTCGCCGGTCGATGAGAAAAACCGGCAGCCCGCGTTCTGTAATTTGCCGGGATGCCTGGGTCAGATACAGCCGTCCCTTCTTGGGGATATATTTGGGAACCTTGAGGGTCGAATGACCTGGCGCATCCTCATATCCGATCCGGAGACGGTCTCCGGAAAATAGCTGAATCCTCGGAACCAGGTAGGGCTTCCGTCTCGACCCCTTGGTATGTCCGATCAGCATCCCGGAGCCGGTCTGGCGCGACGGGTCGATCGGGTTCTGAGGACGTTGGGGCAGGAACCTATAGTGGGTGGTCGGCCGTCCCAGGGCATATTCCAGGTGGGCCAATCCCCTTTTTTTCCGGGCCGGATCTCCCACCCGATCCCGTAACAACCGGTATCCGGTCACCGTCTGAAAAACATAATGGGCCCCCTTTTTCCGGCCTTCTATCTTCCAGGCCACTATTTCGGGGATCTCCCGGAGCACTTTAACCAACACGTCGAGGCTGAGGTCCTGAGGGGAAAACAAGCGTTGCTGCCGGCCCTGGTGACGGTAAATCCGCCGGCAGGGTTGAACGCATCGGCCTCGAAGCCCGCTCCGGCCTCCCAAATAGCTGCTCCAGTAACACCGGCCGGAGATGCCGTAACAGATGGCTCCGTGGACAAACAGCTCCAGGCCGAGATCGGCCGGGCACTGGGCCGCCATGGCCCGGATCTCGTCGATGGACAGCTCTCGAGGGATGACAACCCGGTCAACACCGAACCGCTCCCGGACCATCCGTAAAGCGTCCGGATGACTGACGTTGGCCAGGGTGGACAGATGCAGCTCCCCTGAAAACCCGACCTGTCGAGCTATCTCGACTACGGAAAGGTCCTGACAGATCAGACCGTCCGGCCCGACCTGCTGCTGGAGCACGTTGATCAACTCTCCGAGAAGATCGATTTCCATGGGTCTGATCAGGGTGTTGAGAGCGATGTAAACGCGAATGCGCCGATGGTGAGCCAGACGGGTCAGGGCTGTTAGAGTAGATAGGTCAAAGTTCTCGGCCGCCATCCGAGCTGAAAACCGTTTAAGCCCGCAGTAGATAGCGTCGGCACCGGCGGCAATGGCCGATAGGAAGGCATCCCGGTTTCCAGCGGGGGCCAGTATGGCGGGTAGGTTCGGGCGCTCCATCAATAACCGGTCAGATGGTATATTTCCGCTTGACCGCTTTGAGATCTTTTTGTATCGCTTTGGTTCGGATTCGTAGCTCCTTTAGAGCCGCCTTGGTGATAGAGTCAAGCTGTTCCTGATACTCCTTCAGGTAGATTTTTTCAAGGCGCTCGATTTCCGTCTCCAGCTCCTCATCGCTCCATTCCGGATAGGTTTCTTCAATCAGCGGAACGACTTTTTCGTCGAAATGCTGCCTCATTTCCTCGAGAACCCATTTGGACATTTCATCGAAGCTGGGAAGCTGGAAGCTATCCGCGCAGAGGTCCTTAAAAGCGTCGCTGATCACCATTTTGACACATTTAGTGGCAATCTGCTTCAGGCTGGTTTCCTCGAAGTACCCAAAATAGGATACGATCTGCTCAGTGATGATCCCTTCGCGCGCTTTGCTATCCAATGGTCTGTCCCCCTTTGGTCTTGACGGTCGATCGGGCGGCACTCGAACGGCAACAGGCATCGATCATACTGACAAAGCGGAGGTGATGCAAGGACAATGTGGGCCGTGAGCCCGAGCAGGCGGGCGGGAAAAGCGAAAGATGAATTGCATTGACTCTAAATAAGTCAATGTTATAATGACTTTTTAGCATACAGGATGTTTGCCTTGGATCGAATCGCTCCGCGGGAAGCAACGGGCTTCGACGGAAACCAAGAACGATTGGGAAGCGAGGGGGGATGCCCTATCTAATCAAGGAATTCAAGCCGTGTCCGTTCTGCGGCAGAATCTGGATGACCGTCAACTCCGTTTCAGAAGGCCGGTATGCGGTGAGATGCCGGTGCGGTGCCAATGGACCGGCGGAGAAATCCAAGGAGACGGCCATTCGGTCCTGGAATGTCCGGGACCAGCACCTGCTCTGGAACCCGTTCCGCCTCTCGATACGATTTCCCAAAACCCATGCTTCGGTCGATTTTAAGGGCAATCTCGGATCCCTGGATCTGGCAACGGTCCTTCAAACCCTGGCCAGCCGCGAGAAAACCGGCATTCTCCAGGTCATTCGGGATCACTCGAAAAGTGTCATTGTCTTGAGAAACGGCAACATCGTAGCCGCCAGCGACAGCCGAGGCAATCGAATAGGCCAAATCCTCTACAACAACGGCATGATTTCCCACCAGAAGCTTCAGGAAGCGCTGAAAACGGCCCAGAGAAGCGATAAGATGCTCGGCGAGGTGCTCCTATCCATGGGATTCATCAACACCGATACCCTGCGCGAGGTCATCCATCAACAAGTTCAAGACGCGGTGCTGGAGCTTTTATACTGGAAGGAAGGGTCTTTCGAATACCGCGACTGCATGGTCGAGTTCGGAGATCAGGGGATGCAGGAAATCAGTACCATGGAAATCATCATGGAATCCATCCGTCAGATGGATGAAAGAGATGAGCTCCACCAGCCGCTCGCCACTCCACCGCCCAATTTCTCTCCCCCCGACAATTCCACCCCAGCCGATTGATCGGCTCTCGTTTCCCGCTTCAATCCCCGGATCCACCCAAAGGGAAGGCTACCAAGCGGCGGCGATGTCCCCGGGTTTTGGAATCCGCGGCCGCTGCATCAGATAAATGATCGCATAGAGCGCCAGCCCGAGGATATACGCCCAGTAGCGCTGGTCATGGGGGAAACCGAGCCATGCCGACACGGCGTCCGGCCGCATCAATGTAAAGGTGACGCACAGAAACAGAGGCACCTCGTAGATCCGGTTTTTGGCGACAAACCATCCTTGAGTGGCCGATGCAAAGGCGAAATTCCCCACGCAGGCCATAGCGAAAATCAGGAGTCCCTGGGTCCAGCTATAAACGTTGTGGAGAATCAGGTCGGCATTAAAGATAAACATAAAGGGGAGAATGGCCGTCCGGATGTCGTACATAAATCCTTGGATCCCAGTGGCAATCGGCGGTGATTTGGCAATGGCGGCCGCGGCATAGGCGGCCAGTCCCACCGGAGGGGTGTCATCGGCCAGAATGCCGAAGTAGAAGCAGAAGAGGTGCGCCGCCATGAGCGGCACCATAAACCCTTGGAAGTTGCCGATGGTCACAATGGCCGGAGCCGTCAGGGAGGCCATGACGATGTAGGTCGCTGTTGTGGGAAGCCCCATTCCGATGATCAGGCTGGCGATGGCGGTGATCAGAAGCATCAGGAAGATGTTGCCGCCCGAGATGGTGTCGATGATCTGGGTGATCAATCCCCCGAGACCCAGGGCCACGACGCCCACAATGATGCCGGCTGCCGCGGTAGCCAGGGCAACGGAGACCATGTTCCGCCCGCCGCCGGCCAGGGCTGAGAAGAGATCCACAATGCTCTGTTTGAAGGCCGGCCCCAGTGGCTCACGGTTCATGTAAGCCTTGACCGGGTTCTGGAAAAACATGATCAGCGCCATAACCCAGATGGCATTAAAAGCGGCCAGCTCCGGGGAGTGACGCATGACAATCAGCTCATAAAGGAGCATGAACAGCGGGACGAGGAAGTGGGCGCCGCTTAAAAGGGTTTTAAAAAATTGGGGGATCTCGTTTTTGGCCATGCCGGTGAGCCCCAGCTTCGATGCCTCGATGTGGGTGATGAAAAACAGAGCCGCATAAGATGCGAAAGCCGGCACCGCGGCCGCCTTGATCACATCCACATAGGGGACATTGACGTACTCGGCTATGATAAACGCGGCGGCTCCCATGATGGGCGGGGCGAGCTGCCCGTCGGTGGAAGCGGCGACTTCCACGGCGGCCGCCTTGGTGCTCGGGTAGCCCACCTTCTTCATCAGGGGGATGGTAAAAGTCCCCGTGGTTACGATGTTGGCAATGCTCGAACCGGACACGATGCCGGTCAGCCCGCTGCCCATGATCGCCGCCTTGGCGGGGCCGCCTTTAAACCCGCCCAACAGGCTTAAAGCCAGATGGATGAAATATCGGCCCGCGCCGGCGCGGTCGAGCATCGCGCCAAAGAGGACAAAGAGATAGACAATGGTGGCCGAAACGTCCAGCGGAATCCCGTAGATCCCCTCCGTGGACATGGTCATCTGGCCCATAAACCGCTCTATAGAGACTCCTTTAAAGGCGATCAGATCCGGCATGTAGGGGCCGAAAAAGGCGTAAATACAAAAGGCAATGGCAATGACCGGCAGGGCCGGGCCGATTACCCGGCGGGATGCCTCCAACAGAAGGATGACCAGGATGGCGCCGATCACGAGGTCCCGGGTGATGGGCGCGCCGTATCGGGTCACCAGCCCCTCATAATCGATGGCGATGTAAAGCGCCGAAAATGCCGCGATACCCCCGATGATGTATTCGTAAATGGGAATCCGGTTTTTAACTGATAAAAATTTAAGTCCCCAGAGGGGCTTTTTGAGAAGCGGATAGTTTAAAAAGACGATTAGCAGGGCGAAGCCAAGGTGGATGGACCGGATGAAGGTTGAATCGAGAATCAGCCACGAGGCGATGGAGAGCTGAAACAGGCTCCAGCAGACCGCAATGGCGGGGATGATGTATCGGGTCGGCCCCTTCGGCTTTCGACCAATGCCCGCCTCCTCTTCAGCGAGCTGTTTGACCAGATCGAGGCTCTCGTCTTCCAGGGGCTCACCATCCGGTTGTTTCTCCCCACCCGTTCCGTTTCGTTCCACTTCGCTCATCGTCTGAATCCTTCCGAGCGCCTCTTCGGTATGAGGCTCCGCAATTCCTTGTCAAACTGAAAGCGGTGAAGTATCGTTCTGACGGCGGCAGCCGCCGTCAGAACGAGTGTATCATGTCAATCGACGGCTATTTCAGACCCGCCTCTTTATAGTATTTCATCGCCCCCGGATGGATCGGGGCGGAGAGGCCTTCCAGCATCCCCTCTTTGGTCAGTACCTTGTATGCCGGGTGCAACTTTTTGAAATCCTCGAAGTTCTCGAAGACCTCTTTGGTTACCGCGTAAACCACGTCATCGGAGACCTTCGCTGAAGTGACAAAGGTCGCCTTCACACCGAAGGTATTGACGTCGGCCTCGTTTTCAGCGCCGGGATAAAGCTCGACCGGCACATAGGATTTGGCATAATAAGGCTTCTCTTTGATCATCTCCTCGATACCAGGGGCGTCGATTTCCACGAACCGGACTTTCCGGCGGCCCGCCGTAGCCTCTTTGAAGGCTCCGGAAGGATGCCCGACGGTGTAAAAGAAGGCATCAAGCCGTCCGTCCTGAAGGAGGCCGGGGGCTTCAGCCGCCTTTACGCCCTCCGCCTTGATGTCGTTCTCATAGTTCAGCCCCACGGCGTTTAAGGCGTCAATGGAGTTCTGACGCTGACCGGAGCCGGGATTGCCGATATTGACCCGCTTGCCGGCAAGATCCTTGATCTTTTTTATATCCGTGTCCACGGCGGCACACAGGGTCACCGATTCCGGATGGATGCTGAACACGGCCCGAAGATCGGTCTGGGGACCCTTTTCCTTCCATTCCGCTAACCCGTTGATGGCCTGATACTGCCGGTCGGATTGGACAACACCGAATTCCAGGTCCCCGGACATGATCGCGTTGACGTTGAACACCGATCCGCCCGTGGATTCCACGGTGCAGCGGATGCCATATTCTTTCCGCTTCTGATTGACAATCTTGGCAATGGCTCCGCCCGTAGGATAGTAAACTCCGGTAATTCCCCCGGTCCCGATGGTTACAAAGGTTGTTTTGGCTTCTACCGTGTCCGGCATCATCGCCGGAAAAACAGTGAAACCAAAGACAATGGCTAAACCCACGACTAACGCTTTTTTCATCTGTCCCTCCTTTTCTGATTGTTAATAGTTTCAGGTTCTGCCGCAATCCGATCCCTTGCTACGGCGCTTGCGGCAATCGGCGGCTACTCCAAATCTCGAACCGGAAGCGCCCGGTAAGCGCGCTTATGAACCATGCGGTCGGTGTAATGATAACCCCGATTGAAATTGTACACCCGGGCGGTAATGGATCGCTTTTCAGACGACCAGACCCAGCCGCAGGTCAGACGGATGACGGGGACGATCCAGACATCCTGCCCGCAGTCTGTTTCATATCCGGCGTAGGCGTCGTCCTTCACATGGAGGCTTTTGAGCTCCTCGATGGTCGGCAAACGCCAGTTATCATACGAAGTCGGGATCGTCTGAGGGAAGGTGAATCGAACCCATTGCGTCGATTCCTTCCAACTGATATCCCCTTCATTACTCGATTTGGCCCACATCACCCCTAACAGATGATCGGTTACGGTGCCGTCTTCGTTGTCCGTAAACCGGTCGTCAGCCCAGACGAGGGCACCGAAAACCAGGGAGCACATCACGAACATCACTGCAACCATCGGCCGCGAATAACCCATCTCGTCCTCCTCAAGCAGGCGCCGGTAGCCCAGGCATCAGGGCTGCCGAATAGACCACGACAAATCTAATTCACAAACCTATCCCCATTTAGCGAATGATGTGTCATATGTCAAGGAATGAGTGCATTCACCTTGAATAGTCCCAAACATCTGAGATATATTGATGACATGAAAAGTGAATCCGAGACTCCGCGGGTGAGCGTCGTGGTCCCGACCTACAACCGGGGATGGATAGTGAATGAGGCGATCGATTCCGTGTTGAATCAGACATTTCAACAATATGAGCTGATTGTGGTCGATGATGGCTCCACGGATGACACCAAAGCCATATTAGGGGAATATGGAAACCGGATTCGGGTGATCCATCAGGCCAATCGGGGGGTCAGCGCGGCCCGGAACCGGGGAATCCGGGCGGCAAAGGGACCTCTGATCGCTTTTCTCGACTCGGATGACGTCTGGGTGGCGGACAAGCTTTCCGTTCAAGTCGCGTTTTTCGACCGCCATCCGGAGACGCTGGTTTGTCAGACCGAAGAAATCTGGATCCGAAACGGGGTCCGGGTCAATCCCGGAAAACGTCACCGGAAACGGTCGGGCAAAATCTTTGAGGCATCGTTGGCCCTTTGCCTGGTGAGTCCGTCGGCGGTGATGCTCCGAAAGGATTTATTTGAAACCATCGGCCTGTTTGATGAATCGCTGCCGGCCTGTGAGGACTATGATCTCTGGCTGCGGATCAGTGTCAACCACCCGATTCATTTGATTGATCAACCGCTGATTGTCAAACGGGGGGGGCATGAGGACCAGTTGTCCCGGTCCTGGGGGCTCGATCGGTACCGTATCGCTTCCATTGCCAAGCTTCTGGAACGCGATGTGCTGTCGGCGGATCAAAGAGAAGCAGCGGTTCGGGTGATGCGGAAAAAGTGCGCGGTCTATGCCGGGGGCTGCCGGAAACGCGGTCGCGAGGAAGAGGCCCGTCAATATATGGAATTGGCGGATAAATACGAAAAAAGCGGGATAAAATGACCGATCAAGGCCATTTTATCCCGCTGTAAGGCAATTCAATGTAAGTTTCTGGTACTATCCCCTAGCTTCTCCGGACCTTTCTCCGAATGCCAAAGGCCCCGAGGAGACCCGTTCCGAGGAGAATCATGGACGCCGGCTCAGGGGTGGGAACCATCCCCTCGATAACATCGTTTCCGCAGGTCATGGTCCAATGAAAGCCGAAGTTATCAACAT
>CAYNGG010000028.1:12094-17501 GCA_964396575.1 uncultured Desulfobacteraceae bacterium
TAATTGGAATGAATATCCACATTCATGAGGCCGCTATCGAAGCTCACGGTCATTCGGTCAATTCCAAAGTGATCGTTGTCTCCGATAACATCTAGGCCTGACCAGTTCCCATGAGTTGGTTCCGCCCCAATATAGTTGTCATCAAACGAATAAGTAAAACCATGAGTGGGAACCGCATGTACACTTGCCGCGAGTAAAAATGTGATGCCAAGACTTAAACAAACGGACAAAAGAGATTTGGTTGAGTGCATGATTACCTCCATTATGTATGATTAGGATTGGTGAAAATGTGACGCTATACTATGCTTGCCTTCAGTTGGTTCTAAACTCGCGTGGAGCTTTCGAATGTACCTTAACCTCCTTTCATTTTGGCTACCTTGGTTCGGAAACAGTCTCCAAGAACGACACTTTCCCTTGTGCAGATTTGATGCCAACAGGCTTTTAATGGTTACTTAATCCAACATTCCAAATGGTTAAGTTTAATCTGGTATTGCCTCATAAAGGATGGCCTTTATGAAACTACAAAATATGTAAGCCGTTAGAGGCCACTGACAATGATCTACAATTTTTGTAGTCTCTATCATGGTGATCAAATTGTATGCTACAATTTTTGTAACTCACAGATTGATTTGGTTTTATTTCAACAAATTAAACAAGCTTCGGAGAATGTCTGTTGAAGACGCTTCTCCGAAACCTTGATCGGGGTCTTCAGCTCCTGAGCAAACAGGGAGACCTTGTATTCCTCGACCATCCAGAAGAAGTCTTCCACGGCCTTCCGCTTTTCGTCAGATGACTCCGGCTTCAGGTCATCCAATAGCTTCCGCAATCGATCCTGTTGCGGTTTCAGGGCATCCGCCCGCTTCTGATCCCGGTCGAGATCCTCAACCCCCTTCTGCGCTCGGATCGTGATGGCCCGGATGTAGCGATCGAGGTGGCCGATCCGTTCGGAATCATATAGCTCCAGGAAATTCTCGGGTATCAGCCGTCCCAGCCCATCCCGCAGGTCGCCGAGAAAGGCCAATCCTTTTGGATTCGACCGGTTACCAATTTCCAGTTGGTAAATAGTGGACCGGGCCTCTCCGTAAGCTCGGAGCACCCGGCTGACCACGCGGCGGAAATCCGTACCCCGGGGGATGAGATCCGCCTTCACTGAATCCGCATGGGCATGAAATGCGTCAGTTGATCGAATGCTTCTCTCCAGCAGGGAGCGGGTCAGGTGATCATGGATCTGATCTTCAACCGCCTTCGGCCCGCCAAAATAAGACGCGGCCTCTCTGGCATCGTCGGTTAGTCGAATAGCCTTTCTGAGGTATTTCAGGTCCGCTCCAAGCTGAAATCGATAAAGCTGAGCAACCCCTTTTTTATGTTGGGCTTCCGCATCCCTTGGGTCTGCCAAAAGCTTCAATGCCACGGATTCATCCGCATCCGATGAAACCAACGCGGGAAACGCGGTCCATTTTTGTTTGTTTTTCCCGGAAAGGGTCACGCTTTCGGGGAGATCACCGAAATCCCATTGGGTTATGCCGGATCTCTCCCAGGACCGCCTCTCCTTTTCGAAATGATCCGTGATTTCCGCATCCGCCCCGTTTCCCGACAGGACGGACGCATCCCGTCCGGCCCGGACCTCGCGGCCGCGGGCATCGGTGACGACAACCCGGAGCCGGAGGTACTCCGGCAGCTCATTATCCGGCCAGGCGGACGCCGGAATCTCGATGCCGAAGTGCCGATGGATAAGCTGGCCCAGGGTCGAGGTCAAAGGCCGCTCAAGGGGCGTCGGTATCTTCTCCGCGAGGAGATCGACGGTCCGGTTGATCGGAACCAGCTTTTTCCGATGGCCTTTCGGAAGCCCCCGAATCATGGCGGTGATCTTTTCCCGAAGCAGCCCGGGAACGATCCAATCCAGCGATTCCCGAGGCACGGACGGGGCCAGTGTCGAGGGGATACGGACGGAGATCCCGTCATGGGCCGAACCAGGCTCGAAGGCATACCGACAGGAAAACCGGTGGGGGCCAAGGTTGACCGATTCGGGATAGCGGTTCAGCTCGTCGGGATCGGGAGGGCTGAGGAGCAGGTCATCCGGAGTCATCCGCAGGAATCCGTCTCCGCCCGATTCCTTGATCAGGCGTTTTAGCGACCGGATGTCATGGATATCGGGAAGCCGTTTCCGATAGAACTGGTAGATCTCTTCGTCACTGACCAGGAGGTCCCGCCGCCGGAGCCGGTCTTCCGCGTCCCGGATTTCATCGATAAGCTTCTGATTCTGGAGCATAAACGGCAACGGCTGCTTGAGGTCTCCTTCCACCAGGGCGCTCCGGATGAAGATCCCGGCGGCCCCCTTCGGGTCGATGGGGCCGTAGGAAACCCGGCGGCCGGAAACGATAGTCAGGCCGTAAAGCGTGACCTGCTCGGAAGCCACCACCTCTCCCCGATTCCGCTCCCAGTGAGGATTGAGATAGGTCGATCGGCACTGATCCCCGGCCAGCGGCTCAATCCAGGAGACATCGATGTTGGCGACCGTCCGGGCGAACAGCCGGGAGGTCTCGACCATCTCGGCGGCCACGATCCAGTTTTCCGCCCGGTTGAACAGGCCGGACCCGGGAAAGACCATGACCTCCTTATCCTTGGCCCCCCTGAAGATGTTTTTCTCCTTTTTCACCGCAATATTGGACAGAAAGCCGGATAGAATGGACCGGTGGATCGCCGCATATAGTTCGGAATCGATGGATTCCGGCGGGAGGTAGGTCTCGTCTTCGGAACCGGAATCGATCTCTCCGGATTCGGCCAGGACGGCCCGGATCTGAGCATGAACATCCCGCCATTCCCGCATCCGTCTAAAAGAAAGGAAATGCTCCCGGCAGAAGCGTTTCAGCTTTCGGGCCGTTTTTACGGCGGCTCGGGTTTCATGATAGCCTCGCCAGAAGCTCAGCAGGGTGATAAAATCGGACCTCGGGTCCTGGAACGGGCGATGGGCCGTATCGGCCTGGGCCTGCTGGTCAGCCGGCCGCTCCCGAGGATCCTGGATGCTCAGGGCGGCGGCGATGATCATAATCTCCGACAGGCGGCCCTCAGCCTTGGCTTGAAGCAGCATTCGGGACAGGCGGGGGTCCAGGGGCATCCGGGCCATCAGGGTCCCGTGTCGGGTCAGCCGGTATCGTCCGCCTTTTCGACGGCCTCCCCGGTCGATGGCGGGAACGATGGCCCCAAGCTCCATGAGCAGCTCCGTGCCGTCTTTAACGTGCTTCGGCCACGGCGGATCAATAAAGGGGAAATCCTCGACGTCGCCGAGCTTCAAGGAGACCATCCGGAGAATGACCTCCGCCAGGTTCGACCGAAGAATTTCGGGCGGAGTAAACCGGGGCCGGGATAGGTAATCCGCTTCAGAAAAGAGTCGGATGCAGACACCGTTTCGAACCCGCCCGCATCGGCCCATTCGCTGATCAGCGCTGCTCCGGGAGATCGGGACCACCGGCAGGGAGGTAGTCCGGGAGCGGGGGGAATACTGGGAAATCCGGGCGAGGCCGGTATCGACCACATACCGGATGCCGGGGATAGTCACCGAGGTCTCCGCCACGTTGGTGGCGACAATGACTTTGCGCTCCGGGGTCCGGGCGAAGACGCGGGTCTGCTCACCGGCGGTCAACCGAGCAAAGAGCGGCATGACAAGGGTGTTCGGCCATCGCTTGGCCGCCATGAGCTCACAGGTCTCCCGGATGTCGGCCTCCGTGGGCATGAATACCAGAACGTCTCCGCCGACGGCTCGCCGGCGGAGCAGATTGTCCACCTCAGCCACCGCCATCTCCACGTGAGTCGGGTCATCGCCGTCAGTATCAGCCGCCTCCGGAGAAACATAGCGGATATCCACCGGATACATCCGGCCCGAGACCTCAATGACCGGCGCGTCGTCAAAGGCTCGGGAAAACTTCTCGGTGTCAATGGTGGCCGAGGTGATGATCAGCTTCAAATCCCGTCTTCGGCGGACGAGGGTTTTGAGCATCCCCAGCACGAAGTCGATGTTGAGGCTCCGTTCGTGGGCCTCATCAATGATCAGGGTATCGTATTCGTTCAAGAACCGGTCCGCCTGGGCTTCGGCCAGGAGGACCCCGTCGGTCATAACCTTAATATGGGCGTCCGGGGCGGTCCGGTCGGTGAAACGGATCTTGTAGCCGACAGACCGGCCCGCCGGATCACCGAGCTCCTCGGCGATCCGCTGAGCAACGGTGATGGCGGCGATCCGCCGGGGCTGAGTACACCCGATCTTTCCATCGATCCCGCGACCGGCTTCAAGGCAGAATTTGGGAATCTGGGTCGTCTTGCCGGAGCCGGTCTCGCCCGAGATGATGATGACCCGGTTTCCGGCGAGGGCATCGATGATCTCCCGGCGTTTGGAGACGATGGGGAGCCGGTCGTCATAGCTCGGTGACGGAACCGTGTCCAACCGGCGTTGACGTCTCCCCTTCGATGCCTCGATCCGGCGGCGGAGCCGGTCGATGCGTCGGCATGTCTTTTCGGTCGATTGGGCATCTGAGGGCAGACGCTCGATGGCGATGATCTCCCGGCGGATCCGCTGTCGGTCGGCGCCCATGACGCCGGACAATTCGGATTTAAGCCGCCGCGGATCCGGGATGCCCCTTGACATGGAGCGTTTTTGACGAGTAGAGTTTACCGTGCTCATAGGAATCTAACTATAAGATTCGAGCACGTAAAATCAAGCGCCGTTCGAAAGGCGGCGCTCCATGGATGGCAATGTTTGAGAAAGGGGGAACGGATGACGGCGGCTTTGTCCCCGAGTTCCGAAAAGGTTCAACAGGCATTGATATCGGCGGGGTTTTCAAACAAGGTAATAGAAATGAAGACGCCCACCCGAAGTGCCGCCGAGGCGGCCGAAACGGTGGGATGTCAAGTGGGCCAGATTGCCAAATCGCTGGTATTCCGTGGCCAATCCACCCAGCGCCCGGTGCTGGTCATCGCTTCCGGGGCCAACCGGGTCGATGAAGGAAAGCTGGCGGCTGCCCTGGATGAGCCGATGGCCATGGCCCGGCCGGATGATGTCCGGGCTCTGACCGGGTTTGCCATCGGCGGGGTGCCCCCGCTGGGCCATCAAACACCAATGAAGACGCTCATTGACGCCGACCTGATGACCCATGAGCTCATCTGGGCGGCGGCCGGCACGCCCCGGGCCATGTTTTCCCTGACCCCGGACGATCTGTTGAGGATGACCGGCGCGGAGGTCAAAGACATCCGGAAAGAATAGAGGAAGAACCGATGCCGTTTCTATCCCTAGCGGACGTGGCGGAACGGGAGCTGGGTCCCGGACTCCGGGTCCGGTTCGTCCACACCGAGGCGATGACCTCCGCAATTTTAGATTTTAGATTGAGGATTTTAGATTTTCAAAATCACAAATCACAAA
>CAYNGG010000029.1:0-3443 GCA_964396575.1 uncultured Desulfobacteraceae bacterium
CATCCCCCTCTGGGAGATCTTCGACAAGCCGCCGCCCGATCGACACGACGCGGGTTGCGCGGAAGCGGCGACGTAAGCCGTGCTCGTTCCCGCCCTCACCCTCTACGTTCTCATCTCGGTCGGCTGGCTGATCGGCGGAGTGCGGTCCGGATCGGCCGGCGGGCTGTTGGGGCTGACCCTGTTCTGGTGGCTCAGCGCCCTTGTGGCCGGCTATTTCACCGGGGTGGCCTTTCTGGAGCGGGGCTATTCGGAGAACTGGGCATTGATCGGGTTTATTTTCATCTCCGGCCCGATTATCCTGGTGACCGGGGTCCTGAGCATCATCGAGCTGGTCGTCATCCGCCGGTGGTCGGGAAAGGGGGCGCGGGCCGTTCGGATCGCCGCGGGCCTTTTGCTCATTTTTCTGGTGGTCCAGGTCGCCTTGGGCCTGGCCGCCGGATAATATCAAATGGGATTTGATCCATGAGTCCATCATCCCGCTCCCCATCTGAAATCCCGGCTCCGCCGGACAATCCCCGCCGATACGGGCGGCCGCCCCACCGGGTGGTTCTGGTCCACGGCGGCCCCGGCGCCGGGGGAGAGATGGCGCCGGTGGCCCGTCGGCTCTCGAAACGGTTCGGGGTCATCGAGCCGATCCAGACGGCTGATTCCGTGGACGGTCAGGTTGGCGAGCTGGCCGATCATATCCGGCACTGGGCCGCCTTCCCCGCGGTTCTGGTCGGGTTTTCCTGGGGGGCGTGGCTGGTCTTCATCCTGGCGGCCCGGCATCCCGATCTGGTGGAAAAATTGATCCTGGTGAGCAGCGGCCCGTTTTCGCCCCAATACGCGGAGGGCATTCTCGAAACCCGGCTGGGGCGCCTGGACCCGTCGGACCGGGCCGAAGCGGAATCTCTAATGGGCTCGCTTTCCCCGCCCGGCGACAAGGATCCGGCGGCCTTTGCCCGCCTGGGAGCCCTCTTTGAAAAGGCCGACGCCCACGACCCGGTGGACACCGACTTTCCGGACCTGATCCCTCGGCCGGACCTCTTCCACCAGGTCTTTCCGAAGGCCGCGGCCATGCGGCGGGACGGAACCCTGCCGGCCCTCGGGCACGAGATCCGCTGCCCGGCCGTGGCCATCCACGGCGATGCCGACCCTCATCCGGCCGCCGGGGTGGAAGGCCCGCTAACCACCGTCCTGACCGACTTCCGCTTTATCCTCCTGCCCCGATGCGGCCATCGGCCCTGGATCGAGCGCCACGCCCGGGAAGCCTTTTACCGGACTCTCGAACGGGAGCTTGAGCCGGCCGGGTCCCATCCAACCTGAATTCCGAATTCCGAATTCCATTCAATCCGACCTCACCTTGCCCCTCCAAATGAAGGTGATTATCCTTATCAGTTGATATGCTCCCTCTTCTGGTTGCCGTTCCGGGTCAACCAGGGAATGCGGGGGCGGAAAAAGGGAGGTGTGCCATGCGATCGAGAATCAGCGTGTTGACCGTTTTGACCGCCCTGGCCCTGTTCATTGCCGTGGCCGGGGTGGTTGTTCCAACAACCGCGAAGGATAGCGAGGAGACTGTCATGAGCGATACGGGATTGGAGACCGCTGTTTTTGCCGGCGGTTGTTTCTGGTGTGTGGAGTCGGACCTGGCGAAGGTGCCGGGGGTGCATGAGGTCATTTCCGGCTACACCGGCGGCCACGTGGAAAACCCCGATTACCAGGCGGTGGTGGCCGGCGGCACCGGTCATTACGAGGCGGTCCGGGTTCACTACGACCCGGACCGGGTGAGCTATGAGGAATTGCTGGGGGTCTTTTTCCGCCAGATCAACCCGACCGACGGCGGAGGGCAGTTCGTGGATCGGGGAGATCAATACCGGAGCGCGGTTTTTTACGAGACCGAGGCCCAGCGTCAGGCGGCCGAGGCGGCCAAAGCGGCCCTGGATGCCTCGGGCCGGTTCCAGTCTCCGATAGTCACCGGGATTCTGCCTTTAAAGCAGTTCTATCCGGCCGAGGACTACCATCAGGATTATTACAAGAAGAGCTCCCTGCGATATAAATTCTACCGGTACAACTCGGGCCGGGATCAGTTTATCGGGAAGGTCTGGGGGGAGACCGCCGGCGAGGTCCGGCCGGTGGCCGGAGCGGATGCCGGGGGCTCCGCGGAGGCTCCGCCTTATGTGAAGCCCGACGAGGCGACCATCCGGGAGCGGCTGACCCCATTACAGTACAAAGTGACCCAGGAGGAGGGGACCGAGCCGCCGTTTCAGAACGCCTACCACGACAACAAGCGGGCGGGTATCTACGTGGACATCGTCTCCGGGGAGCCCCTGTTCAGCTCGCTGGACAAGTTCGATTCGGGGACGGGCTGGCCGTCGTTTACCCGCCCGCTCGAGCCGGACCACATCGTCGAGCGGAAGGACACCCGGCTGTTCATGACCCGCACCGAGGTCCGGAGCAAGCACGGCGACTCGCATTTGGGGCACGTCTTTCCGGACGGTCCCCCGCCCACCGGGCTCCGCTACTGCATCAACTCGGCGGCCCTCCGGTTCATCCCCGTTGACGAGATGGCCGAGGCGGGCTATGGCGAATACCTGGAGGCGTTCGAAAAGAAATAGGGGGCGGTGCCGCCGGGGCCATGAACCGCTTGACGAGCCGGCCGGAAGCTGAGATTTTAAAAATTTCGGTTTTGATACCGTCGGGCACCGGGCGTGCCGGTGGCGGCGGTCCCCGCGCCGGGGATGGGCGCGGCAATGGAGGGGGGAGATGACAACCCGATGAGCTCAATGGGACGGAAGGTGATCTGGGTCGCGCTGCTGGTGGGCGTGGCCGGGATTCTGATCTGGGCGGTTTACAGCCGGCTGATTGAAGGCTCCGGGGCCGGCACGGGCCGCCGGGGAGGCGGGGCTTCGCCGCCGGCGGCGGCTCCGGCCGATTTTGATGACGACCCTGACCACCATCATCGCACTCTTGCCCCTGGCCCTCGGGATCGGCGAAGGGGCCGACGCCCAGGCTCCCCTGGCTCGCGCCGTGGTGGGCGGCCTCACCGGCTCCACCCTCATCACCCTGGTCCTCATCCCGGCGGTTTACTCGCTGTTTCATCCGGACCGGCGGGATGAAAATGTATATTCACGATAAACAAGATTTTGAACCACGAATGGACACGAATAAACACAAATTATAACTTAAAATTAGTGTCAATTCGTGTTGATTCGTGGTTCCGGGTTTCTCGATTGGACGTACATTCCACACCCCGGCAATCAAGCATCCACTGCATTTTAGCCCGAGCTTTAGGGGGCTTAGCAACGCTCTTTGGCCATCGATGCGATGGCATGGCTCCGCTGGCGCTTGAACGCCACCGTCAATGCCCGCGGCCCGGTCATTTCAAGACCGCCCAGGTCAGAAACGCCACAATAATCACCGCCCCCAGGATCGCCAGACTGACCAGAACCATCTCACCCCTCCTT
>CAYNGG010000029.1:3543-17431 GCA_964396575.1 uncultured Desulfobacteraceae bacterium
TAACACCGGGGCGGGGACGGATGGAGTCAGGGCCTCAGTATTTTTGAAAATCGGTGTCGGGCAGATTGTCCCTCACCTCGTCGTCGCTGAGCTTCAGATCGAAGCCCGAATCGGAAGGGGAGGTGTCGGCCGGTTTCCGCGTCTCCCTGGATGTCGGGCTTTTGTCGGAGGCCGGCCTCTGCCCCTTGAACAGCTCCACCAGCCGGCCGATCCGCTCGATCTGCTCCGGGTCGAGATCCTTGAGCCACCGGGCGGCCGACTCCGTCTCCGCGTCGCTCTTTCGCGTGCGCGTTTCGATCTTGAAATGGGACACCGCCTCCTGGAGGCTCAGAACCTGAACCTGGGCCATCTCCTGGGCTCCGGAAGAAAGCTCGACGGCGGTGGCGGACAGCTCCTCGGCGGCCTGGGCGTTTTGCTGGATGACCACATCGAGCTGCTGGAGCGCCTGGTTGATGTGGTCCGCGCCCACCTTCTGCTCGTTGCTGGCCGCGCTGATCTCCTGGACCAGATCGGCGGTCCGGCCGATGTCCGGCAATATCCGGTCGAGCATCTCCCGGGCTGTTTCGGCCACGTCCATGCTCGATTCGGAGAGCTTGGAGATCCGGGCCGCCGCCTTCTGAGTGTTTTCGGCCAGCTTCCGGACCTCGTGGGCCACCACCGCGAACCCCTTCCCGTGCTCCTGGGCCCGAGCCGCCTCGATGGCCGCGTTCAGGGCCAGGAGGTTCGTTTGCCGGGCGATTTCCTCCACCACGAGGATTTTATTGGAGATCTCCCGCATGGCCTCGACGGTTTTCCCCACCGCCTCTGCTCCCTCCTTTGCCTCGGTCGCCGCCTTCTGGGCGATTTTCTCGGTCTCGAAGGCGTTTTCGGCGTTCTGGCGGATGTTGGAGGCCATCTCTTCCATGGACGAGGAGAGCTCCTGGGAGGAGGCCGCCTGCTGATTGGCGCCCTGGGAGAGGGTCTGGGCGGTGGCGGTGAGCTCGTCGGAACCGGCCTGAATCCAGCGGCTCCGGACCGACACCCCATCGGCCGCCGACTTGACTCCATCGATGATGTCCTGGAGCCGGCCTTTCATCTGCTCCATGGCTTCCATGAGCTGGGCGATCTCGTCATTGCCTTTGACTTCGATCCGGCCGGTCAGGTCCCCGCCGGCGATCCGCCGGGTCACCGTCACCGCCTCGCCCAGGGCCCCGGCGATGCTCCGGGCCAGATAGACGCTCAGGCCGATCCCGAACAACGCGGTGACGGCCATCAGGGCGACGATGAGCAGGAAGTAGAGTCGAATCCGCTCGAAGAGCGAGGTCTGTCCGGCCATGCTCGCGGCGTCCACCGCGGCAAGGCTCTTTTCGATGTCGCCCAGCACCGACGCCTGGATCATCTGGAGGGTTTTCATGTTGCCGATGTATTCGAGACAGAGCTCCCGGACCCTCTGGTTTGATTCCCGGGCCGTCCGGGCCATGTCGGCAAAGGGAGTTCCCTCCAGCCGCTGGTAGTCCTGCTCCACGTTCTGGAGAAGCGTATCCAGAAAAGTGAGCAGTTGGTCCTCGAGCTTCAGGTTCCCCTTGAGCCGCTCGAACAGGAGCTTGACATCGTAGCTGGACGAGGTGTTGACGCTGGCCCCGGCGATGACGAGCCGCTCGAGCCGGGAGACCGATTCCCGTTCGTACTCATCGGCGAGCTTTTCACTGACCTGCTGGAGAAAGGCGTTAGACTGCTCGATGGAGTGGTCGGTGAGCCGGCCGATCTCCGTTTCGATGGTGGCGTTGCGATCCTCGATTTCCCGGACCCGGACCACCTGCTCCCAGATGGCGGAGAAGGTCTCCCGGAGCGCCGGGTCGTCCAGGGCCGAGGTCAGATCGTCGTATTTGGCCTTGAGGGCTTCAAAGTCGATCTGCCCGTTGATGTAGTCCTTGGTGCGGTAAGCGGTGTCCCGCATCATCACGGAGATTTCGCTCAGATGGCGCTGCTCGTCCGAAAGCCGCCCGAAAAGCGCGTTGGAATGGAAGAAGAGAAAGACCACGATGGCGATGAGGATCAGGTAGAGCGCGTTGGGGATGTGGAGCCGCTGCCGGATGGTCAGATCTTTGAGTGTGCGTCTCATAAAAGGGCATCTCCGGATGGGGGTGAGGGGGCGGCCCGGAGTGAGCTCAAGGGAACATTTAACGGCGGGCCGATGCTATGCCGAAAGGGCTTGGAAAAGAGATGGCACGTTACAAATCATGCCGTTAAGTCAGTAGGATACTCGAAGGGGTGGGGGATGTCAAGAAAACAGGGGAAGATGAGATATGTCTGTTTTGAAGGCGGTAAGGATCGGTCCGGCCTCTTGCCGTTCAGGCCGGGCTGCCAGGCCGAATCCCACCATGGCGTGACTCCCATTCCGACATGGGAGTCACGCCGATACACAACGGGGACGGAATTCTATTTGACCACAACATTGTCGAGCCAGACGGCCTGCTGGGCGGAAGATAAGGTGTTTTCAGATACCCATTTCAATGAATGCCGGCCGGGTGAGACGGAATGGCTCCGGGATGTATAGCCGACAATGTGTGACCACTCCATCTTAATCTGATCATCCACGTAAAACTTCAGCCTGACATCGCTTGGAAATCCTTCAAACATGGATACCGGATCTCCGAAGGGATTATCTTCCATCCCGATTGCAAACTCGTATTGAACCTGGCCATCCACGCAATCCAGGGTGGTTTCCAGAACCAAATTGTTGACGGATTGCTCGTGAGCGGATTGGGCGGCATACCATCCTGAACCGGGATATTCGTCCGTTACGGTCCAGGTACCGGAAGGGGCGCTTCTGGATCGAAGCCAGGACAGATGGGAAAAATCACCGCTTTCAAAGCCGTCCGCGTAGGTGCTTCCTCGGGACAACATGTTTAGCACATAGATGGCCTCTTCCATTCCGATCCGGTTGTCGTCGTTCACGTCGGCCGCTAATTGGACCGATACATTGACCCCGGCGCAGACCTGGAGGGCCAGGATGGCGTCTCCCAAATCCAGTTTTGCATTGGAATTGAGGTCTCCTTTGATGACGAAGAGGCAGTCAATCAATCTGTTGTAAAAGACGTCGGCGTCCTGCATTCCGGTCGTCCTGTCGATGTAGGTATCCGGATTATCGGGATCAATCCGGCAGATCAGGGGGAGCGTAAAAGATTCCAGCCCACTGGCGTAAGAATACCATTCGGTGCTGTTGTCAACGTCGCAGAACCACGGGATGTAGTGGTTTTCAATGGTATTCCGGATGGGCGGATCGTCTTTCTGGCAGACGGTGTCCCGCATCTGGGTCGTGTTATAACAGGTTTCCCTGCCGGCCAAAAGCAGAATGGTCTTGCCCTGTGCCTGGGCCGCGGATACGGCTTCCGCCCTGGAAGTCAGCCAGGTTAGGGTGTCACTAATCACCGAGATCTGGACGGAAGCCGTGTTGTTGGATTCGTCGGATTCGTCAACGGTGTTGTTCGCATCCGCCTTAAACAGCAGATACCAAGTACCCGAGGCGGTGCTGGATGGGATGGTTAAACTCCGGCTTGGCGAAACGGTCCAGCCGCTGTTGATTGAATCGATATTTCCATACCCGAGATAAGTATCCCCGGTGTCATACTGGCCGTCGGATGAAAGATAATACTTGATCGTGCTGGCGCCGGCGGTGCCGTCGCCCTGGTTCACGATGGTACAGGAAGCCGTTAACGATTCACCGGGGTTGAGCGAGCTCGGGGAAGCTCCAGGTGATTGAATGGCGAGGTCGGGGGTGGTCACGTCGTCGCAGATTCCTTCGACATAGCTGTCCGGGGCGTCGGGATAGGCAGAAGGGTCAAAGGTGCGACTCATTGAAATTTCCGAGTCGGAGAGCAGATAGTAGGTATGGCTAAGGTAATCGGGGGGCATATTGCTTGGATCGTCCCAAGTTGCGTCGAGGTGGTACCAGTGACCGCAAAGATATACAAGATTCCATGCATGGTCTTCATTGCTGACATATTTCGCCTCGATACCGACATCCTGGAGCATCCGGATGATGAGGAGGGCATATCCCTGGCACACCGCTTCCTGAACGCCGAAAAGGGCATCGTGGGCGCTGTGCCGTTCTGATGTCTGGTCGTATTCCACGTTCAAAACGACCCAGTCGTGGATGGCTTTGACTTTATCCTCATCATTCATGTCCGGGGAGATGATGTCCGCGATGATTTCAGCCACCCGCTGCGTTACTTCCTGCTCTTCTGCGTAAGTGGTGACGTAAGTCCATGAGAAGGTTATGGTTGTATCTCCATCACCGCCGGACCAACCCGTATTTCGTCCGTAAACATTCCCCCCAGTGTACCCGTCTTCGATTTTGATCTCGTCGAAAGCTCTGTCAACGATGCTTCCGACTTCAGACCAGGTGAAGTCATAAACAATCCGAATGGAAAAACTGGTGTTCCGGTCTTGAAGCTCCGATTTCAGCGCTTCTTTGAATTCCGTGTAGGAGTAACAGGTCTGGGAAGTCCGTTCCTGTCTCGGAGCTTCCTCTGGCGGAAGGGGAATATGATCGATGAGATTTTCCCAGAACGGGTTGATCCAGGATGAATGCCCTTCCTTGGCAATGGCTGACTCGCCGACCCCAAAAGTGAAAACGACCCCGACAAGCAACAACACCGGCAATTGTCTTAATCTCATTTTACCCCTCCCGTGATGTGGATAGCGCCATTCTATGTAAGATCAGAAGTAGCGGGCGGGGATGAGGTTGTCAAGGAAATTCGACATTGATTTGAGAAAAAACTGGAAATCGCCTTGATGCGGAAGGGAATCGCCGCCGCCTCATCCCCCGTTCCGCAGGTGCGGAATCCGGCGCCAGTCAAGGCCCAGGAGGCGGGCGGCCTCCCGGTCAACGGCGAGGGGATCGAAGCCGGCGATGAGCTTTTCGACCGGCGGGTCGCACTGGCGGCCGCCGAGGTGGTAGTCGGCCAGGCCGATGCTCGCGTCCAAAAGGGAGAGGTCCGGGGTTCGGTACCGGTTGAAGTCCCGGATGGACGCCTGCATCCGGCCGTGGAAGACGGCCTTTTTCCAGGAGCCGTGGCGGCCCCCGAAATACTTGGGCGGGGCCAGGCCGATCATATTCTTGAGGGTCCCGGTGATTTCGGCCAGGGAATGGGCTTTGAGGACCGGGACGGAGATGAGGTAGTGGGACAGGGCGATCTCGGGCAGGTGGCATTCGGGGAAGACGGTCGCCGCCGGGTGGGTCAGCCGGACCGTCGGGGCGGTGTTGAGATCCACCAGCTCGACGCCGTATTGCCGGGCCAGATCCTTGTAGCCGAGGGCGGAAAAGATCTCGGGCGTCTCCAAAGATGGGTCGCCGCAGCCCTCGCCGATAACAATGGCCGCGTCACTGTGTTGTCGAATGTATTGGATGATCGCCGCGCAGCAGTCGGGAGGCGTAGTGACCGGGTGGGGCGAGGCGTTGATCAGATTGGGCTTGATCAGGACGGCGGTTTGCCGGGTTAGGACCTCGGCCGCTCCGATGGCGTCCAGAGCCGCCGGCACCGACCTGTCATAGCTTTTCCACCGGACGGTTGTCATCTCCATGTCCGCCTCCGTTCCCCGGCGTCCCGGACGTTCGGGACGATTTCAATAAAAAAGGGCCGGCCCAAATGGCCGGCCCCTTGATGGCTGTGGTAGGCGGTACTGGATTTGAACCAGTGACTTCTACCGTGTGAAGGTAGCACTCTCCCACTGAGTTAACCGCCCTGCTGAATCTCCTTATAAACGCCCTCCGGCCCGGTCGTCAACCCCTTTTTTCGGGATCGTCCGACGCTTCTGGTAGATCGGCGGTTTCCGGCCCGGTCGAGTCCGCCGCCTCGGCATCTCCGCCTTCGGCATCCCCGCTCTCGGATGACGCTTCGGCCGTCTCGCCGGGGCGAACGAATTCCTCGCTTGCCTCGGCCAGCTCCGCGATTTCCTTGGGAGAGGGGAGGTCTTTCAAGTCCTTGAGGTCAAAAGCTTCCAGGAACTGCCGGGTGGTGGCGTAGATGAGGGGCCGGCCGGGGATTTCCTTGCGGCCGAGGACCCGGATGAGCTTGCGCTCCAGGAGCATCCGGATGACGCCGCCGGAGTCAACCCCCCGGATGTGCTCGATGTCGCTCCGGATCACCGGCTGCTTGTAGGCGATGATGGCCAGGGTTTCCAGAGCGGCCTTGCTCAACCGGATCGCCCCGGGCTGGACGAGCCGGCGGATATAGGGAGCGAAGTCCGGCCGGGTCCGCAACTGATATCCTCCGGCGACCTCCCGGAGAAAAAAGCCGCCGCCCCGGCGGTCATACTCCTCGCCCAGTTGACGGAGGGCTTCCCGGATTTCCCCGGCCTCGATTTCATCGATCACGTTCCGAATCCGATCGACGGTCAGCGGCTCCTTCGAGACGAAGAGGAGGGCCTCCACGATGTCCTTGACGGACGTCATCAGAGGTAGATGATCCGGATGATCCCGCTCTGGAGACCCTGGGAGATCTCGATGAGGCCGATCCGGGCCATTTCGAGGATGGCCATGAAGGTCACGATGATCTCCCCCTTGGTGGGCCGGTCCGAAAAGAGCTGGTCAAAGGTGATGGCGCCGTGGGTTTCCAATTGATCGATCAGCTCGGTGATCCGGTCCTTGACCGAGATCCCCTCGTCGGAAAAGTCCAGGCGGTGGGTGCCCGGCAGGGTGTCCAGAACCCGCTGGAAGGCGTCGATCAGGTCTAGAAGGCCGAGCTTGAGCGGGATGTCCTCGGGCTCGGCATCGACATCATCGGCCACCGGCTCCCGGAGAAAGATGTCCTGTCCCAACAGGTGTCGTTGGGCCAGGGCGTCGGCGGCCGACTTCATCCGGAGGTATTCGAGGAGCGGCCGGGTGATCTCCATCCGGGGGTCTTCGGCCTCCGGATCGTCGGCGGGGGCGGCGGGGAGCAGCATCCGGGACTTGATCTGGGTCAGGGTCGCGGCCATGAGGATGAAGTCGCCGGCCACGTCGATGTTCAGGGCCTTCATCAGCTCGATATAGCCCAGGTACTGGTCGGTGATCAGGGCGATGGGGATGTCATAGACATCCACCTCGTTTTTCTGGATCAGGTAAACCAGAAGATCCATGGGGCCTTCGAAGATGTTTTCGAGCCGGACCTCGTAGCGGTCGTCGAGCATGGGGGCCTGATGCTATCTTAGATGTTCAGGGCGGACCGGACCGCTTCCATGGTCTTCTGAGCCACGGCCCGGGCTTTGTTGCCGCCTTCAACGATGATCTCAGCCACCCGCTCCGGCCGCTGGGCGTACTCGTTGCGCCGCTCCTGGAGAGGAGCCATGGCGGTAATCAGGCTTTCGGCCATCTTCTTTTTGCACTGAACACATCCGATGGCGGCGGACCGGCAGGCGGCGTCCACCTCCGCGATGATACCGGCGTCGGAGTAGAGCTTATGGAAGTCGAAGACGTTGCAGACGCCGGGGTCGCCCGGGTCGCTTTTCCGGGCCCGGTTGGGGTCGGTGATCATCTGGGAGACCTTAGTAGCCATCTCTTCGGCGGTATCCGAAAGAAAGATGGCGTTGTGGTAGCTCTTGCTCATCTTCCGGCGGTCGAGGCCGAGGATCTTGGGGGTCTCGGTGAGAATGGCGTCCGGCTCCGGGAAGACCGGGCCGTAAAAATGGTTGAACCGGCGGGCGATTTCCCGGGTGATCTCGACGTGGGGCACCTGGTCCACGCCCACGGGGACGCCGTTGGCTTTGTAGATGATGATGTCGGCGGCCTGGAGAACCGGGTAGCCGAGAAAGCCGAAGGTGGACAGGTCTTTGCTGTCAAGCTGGACGATCTGGTCCTTGTAGGTGGGGTTGCGCTCCAGCCAGGGCACCGGGGTGATCATCGACAGGATCAGGAAGAGCTCGGCGTGCTCCTTGATGTGGGACTGGACAAAGAGGGTGCTCCGCTCCGGGTCGAGCCCGGCGCTGAGCCAGTCGATCATCATGTTCTTGACGTAGTCGGACAGCATCGTCGTGTCCTCGTAGTCCGAGGTCAGGGCGTGCCAGTCGGCGATGAAGAAGAAGCAGTCGTAGTCGTCCTGCATCCGGATCCAGTTGGCCAGGGCTCCGTGGTAGTTGCCCAGGTGGAGCGGGCCGGTGGGACGCATTCCGCTCAGGATTCGTTTCTTTTGGGTCATGCTGTTGGTCTCCTATTGTCCCAGAAACAGTTTGATCATCGGGGCGATGAACAGTTGAAACAGTTTATCCACCGGACCGGCTACGATCAAGAAGATAATGATCAGCATGCCGAAAGGCTCGATCCGGGCATACTGACGGGCCAGGTCGGGGGGCAGAAAAGTGGACACGATCCGGGAGCCGTCCAGCGGCGGTACCGGAATCAGGTTAAAGACGAAAAGGACCGTGTTGATCACGGCGCTATAGAACAGTAGCTGAAGAAGGTCCCCCATCGCGGGGCCGAAGGCGGAGCCGATCCAGACCGGGGCTAAAGCCCGGACTCCCTGGAACATCAGGCCCGAAACGATGGCGCAACAGATGTTGGCCGTCACCCCGGCGGCGGCCACCACCATCATCCCTTGCCGGATCGGGGAAAGGCGGCTGAAGTTGACCGGCACGGGGCGGGCATAACCGAAGAGGAACGGAGCCCCGGAGATGACCAGGATCAAGGGGATGATCACCGACCCCACCGGGTCGATGTGGCGGATCGGGTTGAGAGTCAGCCGGCCGGCGTCCCGGGCCGTCGAGTCCCCGAACCGAAAGGCGGCATACCCGTGAGCCGCCTCGTGGATGGTCACGGCAAAAAGGAGAGGGATGAACATCAGGACAAATCGGTAGAAGTCGAAGTCAAGAGACATAGTTTCTCGCAAAGTTGATCTCGTCGTTGCGGCTGGTGAGCTGGCCGTTTAGCTTGGCGTCAAGGACCGCCTGGAGGATCTCCCGGTAGATCGGTCCGGGGGTCAGGCCCATGGCCTTGAGGTCCCGTCCCTGGATGGATGGGCTTACAAACCGGAGCCTGGTGAGATAGTCGGCGATGGCTTTTTTCACTCGTTCCTGCCGGGCGACGGCCATCATGTAAAGAATGACCTCCAGGCGGAACCCCTGGAGCCGGCTGTAGAGCTCGCTGGGGGGTACCGGCATGTGCCGGCGGAGCCAATAGAGGGTCCGGTCCGCCTCGAAGCGCTCCTGGGTGAAAATAGTCCGGTGGCGGGGGGCCATCTCCAGGGTTTCGCAGATGGTCTCGGTGGTTTCCGGATCACAGCGGTTGACCAGAGCCATGAAATAAACGGCCCAGTGGAGATAAGATTCATCGAAAAACTGGAGATCATACCAGGAGATGACCTTTTTCACCGCCCCGAATCGGGCCAGCATCCCCTTGTCCGGCTTGAGGTCGGAGTGAATGGCGGTCAGGAGCCCGAAGTCCTCCAGCCGGGTAATGGCCGGGGTCGGGGTCTCCTCCTCGAGGATGAGCCGGAGCTCGGTGAAGACCCGCCGCCCGCTGAGCTGGCGGAAGAAGTCGAGCTGAACCACGTTTCGGATCAGGTTGGCGGTGAGCTTGCCGATGGAAAAGCCGAACCGCTGCTCGAACCGGATGGCCCGGTAAACCCGAGTGGGGTCCTCCACGAAGCTCAGGTTGTGGAGCACCCGAATCACCTTTTCCTTGATGTCCTTCTGAGCCGAAAAGAAGTCGATGAGGGTCCCGAACCGGTTCGGGGTGAGCTGAATGGCCAGGGTGTTGATGGTGAAGTCCCGGCGGTAGAGGTCGAGCTTGATGGAGCTCATCTCCACCGTGGGCAGGTCGGCCGGAAACCGGTAATGCTCCATCCGGGCCGAGGCCACGTCAACCTTGAAGCCGTCGGGGAAGATGATCACCGCCGTGCCGAATTTCTCGTAGGCGTGAATCCGTCCCCCCACCCGCTCGGCGTAGGTCCGGGCGAAGGTGATCCCATTGCCCTCGATGACAATGTCGATGTCCTCGTTGGGCCGGTATAAAAACAAGTCCCGGACGAATCCGCCCACCACGAAAACCCCGAACCCGAGCCCGGCCCCCACCTCGCCGATGTCCCGGAGCATGTCCATCAGCGTATCGGAGAGCCGCTCCCGCATGTATCGGATGATGTTCCGGGTCCGGGCGCTGATCTCCTCCTTGTAGGGGTCGGGAACGTCACCCATCCGGTGTTTCGACTCCTGAACCAGGACGTTCAACAGGTCGGTCCGGGTGATCACCCCGATGACGGCCCCGTTTTCCACCACCGGCAGGACCCGCTGCTTGTTTTCGATGATCTGCTCCTGGATTTCCGGCAGCTCGGCCTCCGGCCCCACCGTCCCCATCTCGGTGATCATGTAATCGCTGACCTTGGGGTTGAGCTTGAGATAAAGGGCCTTGGCGATGATCTGCCGAGTTATATATCCCAGAAGCTCCGGACTTCCCGCATCGGTCTTTTCCGCCACGATCAGGGCGTTGACGTTGTAACGGGTGAGGAGGTTCCGGGCATCCTCGCAGCACACGGCCGGCTCAACCTTGATGGGGGGGGATGACATGAGGTCCCGGGCCTGCTTGGTGGAGCGGAGGGTGGCGTGGAGGACTTTCAGGAGCTGTTGCTCCGTCTGGGCCAGGGTCCGATCCTTGATGGCGGCCGAGGCGGCATAGGGATGGCCCCCGCCGCCCAGGGCCTGAAGAATGGCCCCGGCATCCACGTCGGATGTCTGGCTCCGGCCCACCACATAGATCTTGTTACCCATCCGGGCCAGGGCAAAGACGGCGGCCAGGCTCTCCATTTTGATCATCTTGTGGACGAGAAAGGCGAAGTCCGGGACGTAATGCTCGGTGGTCACCGCCGTCACCACCACCTCCACCCCCCGGATGTGGTAGCGGGCGGCCGACTGGAACATCTCGTTGAGCAGGCCCACCTGCTCGGGGCTGATCTCCCGGCTGATAAGGTTGGCGACCACTCCGAGATTGGCCCCCCGGCTCAGGAGATAGGCCGCCGCGAGAAAGTCGGCCTCGGTGGTGGATGTAAAGGTGAAGGCGCCGGTGTCCTCGTAAATCCCCAGGCACATGACCGTGGCCTCGTCCGGGGTTATCTCGATCTCCTTTTCCCGGATGATCCGGGTGAGGATGCTCACGGTGGCACCGGTGAGCTCGAGGACCTCGTAGTCGCCCTCGATGTCACCGGGCAGGGATGGGTGGTGGTCGTAAATGTGGATCTCGACGCCGGGAGTCGTGGTCAGCTCGGCGAGCTTGCCGATCCGGCCGGGCTGCTTGGTGTCCACCAGAACCAGCCGGCGGACCGCCGGGAATGAAACATCCTTGAGGTCCGCCATGTTGAAGAGGTAAACCATCGACTGGACAAAGAAGTTCCGGATGTTTTTCTCGTAAGAACCGGGGAAAACCACCACAGCGTCGGGATAGAGCTTCTGAGCCGCCAGCATGGATGCCACGGCGTCGAAGTCGGCGTTTAAGTGAGTGGTAATGACGGTCAGGCCGGCCGAGGACTCGGGTTTCATTCGATGGGCTGCTTCTCCCCGTAAACGGCGAATCCATAGGTCTCCGGCCCGCTCAAATTGGCCACCGTGGGCCAGAGCCGACTTCGGATCACTCGATGGCGACGGACCCCGAGGGCCTCGAGCTTCCCGGTGAACCGCTCGTAAACCGCTTCCACCTGCCGCTTGTTTTTGTCGAGGCCGTGGGTGAGGTAAACCTTAATGTTGTGAGGCCGGTCCGCCAGAAAGTCGGCCGCGTCCTCGGCGACCCGCTCAATGACGTTCTCCTTGCCCCGCTGCCGGGAGAGGGGGATGAGGTAGCCGTCGTCGTCGATCCCGAGGATGGGCCGCATCCGCAGGAAGTTGCCCACCAGGCCCTGGGCCCGGCCGATCCGCTTGTTTTTGACCAGATACTTGAGAGTTGACAGTGAGACCTGGAGCTTGACCGAGGCCCGGATTTCGGGAAGGAGCGGGAGGATCTCATCGATGGAGCGCCCGGCGTGGAGGAGCTCGACCACCTTTTCCACCACTAGATACGCCCCCACCGAGATGTTCTGGGTGTCGATGATCCGGACCGTCATCCCCGATATCAGGTTGTTGGCGTTCCGGCAGGTGGTGATCAGGTTCGACATGGCCGATGAGACGTGAATCCCGATCAGCTCCCGGCAGCCCTTCCGACGGAGATCCTCGTAGATTTTCTTGATCTCCCAGACCAGTGGCGGGCTCGTGTTGAAGTCCCGAGCTTTTCCGATCCGGGAGTAATAGGTGTCCTTGTCGATCTCCTCGCCGTCGATATAGGCCGTGCCGTCCAGGAAGACCTTCATGCCCATCACCGCCACGCCGTATCGCTCGACGATCTCCCGCGTGGGCGCCGATCCGGTATCCGTCATGATCACCCGTTTTGCCATGGCATCAGTCTCCCCATGATTGGGTTTTAGCTCTGGTTTCTGGTTTCTGGTTTCTGGTTTCTGGTTTCTGGGTTCTGGTTTCTGGGTGAGCACGAGTCAAAATCCAAGATCTAAAATCTAAAATCAAAAATTAAAAATCCTCACAGCGCGATGACTTCCACGGAGGCATCCATCAGGTCGGCGATCAGCAGCCGGTTTTGCAGGAGTTGACCCCGGCCCAGGAGCACCTTGAGGACCTCGGCGGACTCCAGCGCCGCCAGAAAGGCCACCGCCGGCCCCAGGCAACCGGCCTCGGCCTCGGCGGCGGGGCCATCCGCCTCGCCATAAATCCGAGCCAGCCCCTCGTCTCCGGGCACAATGGTGGTCACCTGGCCGCAGGCCCCGGCCACTGCCGCGGAAATAAGGGGAATCCCGGCCGCCGCCGCGGCCGCCCCCAGAGTGTGCCGGGCGGCGATGGTGTCGAGGCAATCGACCACTGCCGCCGCCCCTTCGAGCAGCTCGGCTCCGTTGTCCGAATTCAGATAAACCGCATGGGCCGTCGGCTCGACCGCCGGGTTGATTTCGGCGACCCGGCGGGCCGCGGCCGCCGCCTTGGGCTCGCCGGCCGCCGCGCCTTCGGCGGTGCTCAAAAGCTGCCGGTTCAGGTTGCTCTCCTCAAAGCCGTCGCCGTCCACCAGGGTCAACCGGCCCACGCCGGCCCGGGCCAGCAGCTCGGCGACGGTGCCCCCGAGTCCCCCGAGGCCGATCACCGCCACTCGTGCCCGGAGCAGACGGATTTGGTCGGCCGGAGTGAAGGTCCGGAAGTTCCGGATGTAGCGGATGGGATAAACATTTTCCGTCAGGGCCGCGATCTCGACCACCCGGGCCGGAGCCTCAAAACGCCGAGCGAGGGATAAGACCGCCGCCCCGGATATCCCGGAAAAGGGCTCGCCATCCGGGAGCTTGCCCGGAAGAGCCGCCTCCCGGATGGCCTCGGACAGGGTAGGGGACACCTTAGCCTCCGCCCACGGGCGGAAAGACCCCGACCCGCTCCCCGCCGGACAGCGGAGTCTCCGGGTCCACCCGGACCCCGTTGACGAAAATGAGCTTGGCGGCGGCCGGCGGGACCCCGATCTCCTTGAGCACCTCGATTACCGGTGTTCCAGGGGTCACCGGATAGGCGTCCGCGTTCTCGGGCAGGTGCTTCCGGAGGGTCGCAAAAAGTTTGAGCGTGATAACCGCGGTCATGGTCGCCTCGTTTTGGGTTGCAATGTCGGCGTCATGGGATATATGGTGATTTCGGATTTCGGATTTTAGATTTTAGATTTTAGATTTTGGATTTTGACTCGTGCTCACCCATAACCCAGGAACCAGGAACCAGGAACCAGGAACCAGGAACCAAGAACCAAGAACCAGAAACCAGAAACCAGAAACCAGAAACCAGGAACCAGGAACCAGAACCCAGAACCCAGAACCCAGAACCCTTTACCGTATAACACATCCGAGCGGGGATTGAAACCGATTCCATGGAGATCCTGACCACC
>CAYNGG010000030.1:0-17385 GCA_964396575.1 uncultured Desulfobacteraceae bacterium
GGCTTGATTCGATCTCGCCGCGCCGGTCTGAATCTCACGCCATGGCGCGATGAAGCCATCTAACTGGTTATTCCGCCAGCTCTTTAAGAGTCTCCAGAATCGGAACATCCACGACCCGGCCGTAGCTGTAGGGTGAGGAGACTTCCCGCCACTGGTTGCTTTCAGCCAGAAACTTCATCTGGGAATAGGCCACTTTGGCATAGAGGGGGTTTTCCCTGGCATACTCCACCATCAGGTTCTGTGCCATGGTCTGGAGCTTTTCCAGGTCCGCGTCGGGCAGCCGGGTCACCTCCACTCCCGACTCGATGAACTTCTGGGTGGCGGCGTAGGATTCGTGTTCCAGGTAGGAGAACATCCAGGACATGGTGGCCTCGGCCGCCGTTCGGATGAGGGTCTGGAGCCGCTTCGGCAGAGCGTCGAAGGCCTTTTTATTGATCATCACACCATTGAGCGATGCCGGCTGATGCCAACCGGGGGCCGCCCAATACTCGGTTACTTCCTGGAAGCCCATGCCCCAGTCGATGCTCGGAGCCCCGAACTCCCCGGCGTCGATCACCCCCTTTTCCAGTGCCTGATAGACCTCGCCGCCGGCGAGGTTGACCTGAGCCGCGCCGAGCTGTTTCATGATCCCCCCCTGCATCCGTCCGGAGATCCGCACCTTGAGCCCCTTGTAGTCATCCAGGGACCGGATCGGCTTGTGGCCCCGGATGCCCGACTCCATGGGGGTGACCATCACGGGAAAAAAGACCATCCCGAACTTTCCGAAGACTTCCTGGTAGAGCTCATGGCCGCCGCCCCGATAATACCAGATCATGTAGTCGATGTTGGTCAGGCCCACGGCGCAGGAGCCCAACAGGTCAAAGGCGGTGTCCTTGCCGGCCCAGTAGGATGGCCAGTTGCCCCCGGCCTCGACGGTCCCCTTGGAGACGGCGTCGAAGAGCTCGAAAGGCGGCACCAGGGTCCCCCCGTCGAAAAAGGTGATGTTGAGCTCGCCCTCCGCCAGCTCGTTGACGAGCTTATAGAAATGCCGATCCGCCTCGATGAGGATGATCCCCGCCGGCCAGGTACTGGTCATCTTCCACTGGACGGGCTTTGCCTCGGCCGGTTGCCTTATGCCCAAAAGAAGGGCCGCCGCAATCATTACCCCCGCGATGCCGATTGTCCATGCCTTGCCTCTCTTCATCTCACTTCTCCTTAGATTAAGGTTGGAGTATGCGGGCACTGCCCGCGTTGTCGGATAACCCAATGCACCATATACCTTGCTCATACCCGGAAAACGCCGGACATGCAAGCGGATTTCATTGGCCGAAAATTCAGACCTCCGAGGTTTCCAAAAAATTTGGAAACCTCGGAGGTCTAAAAGGATTGACAAATAATCATTGACCGTTATGGCTTGAGCCAAAGCTACCAGAGAATCTCGAATTGGTAGCGCCGGCCCTCATATTGGAAAACCTCACCGGGCTTGACGTGCTCGGTCCGCCAGTCGATCTTTCCGTTTCCATTGAGGTCGAAGCTGATGCCGTCGTTGGTGAAATCAGCGTCATGGAGGCCGGTCTCGAGGATATAGGCCCGGAGCCGCTCTCCGTTCAGGGTCACCTCGCCCTCGAGGTGAGTCCGGGCGTAATGGTTGGCAAACCCCCGCTCCCAGGCGCTCTCGTTGACGAAAAACCAGAGGGTGTAAGGGGCCTCGAAATCGGTCTCCCGGATGAGCTGCTCGAAGGGCAGATCGATCCGGGCCGCGAAGATCCCGGTCCCCTCGTTGGTCAGCGGCGGCCCGTCGTCGGTCAGATCCTTGTTGTTGTTCCGGTCGAAATAGACGGCGGGATGAGGGGCGTCGGGGACGTCGAAGACGAAGTGATAGTCGGGGTCGGGTCCGGTCCCCAGCCGGAGTCGTCCGTATCGCTGAACGGCTCCCCGGTAGTCCGGCTCGGCGGTGATTTCCGGGGGACGGGTCTCGGAGGTCGGGTTGGTAAAGGGGGTCCAGGAGGCCCCGAGGAACCGCTCGCCAACCGAAAATGATTCGGAAAGCCTGATCCGGACCCGGATGGGGGCGTCCGCCGCCCCATTCAGCTCTGGTTGAGGCGGCCCGGCGGATCGGGTCCCGGCCCGTTGATCACGTTCCGCCCGGATGCCATTGGTCGCTTCGACTAGACCTCCGAGGTTTCCAAAGTCTTGGAAACCTCGGAGGTCTATCTGTTCCATCCGCTTGTCAAGCTCGGAGAGCTTGGCTTTGACCGTCTCCGCGTTGGTCCGCCCGGCGCCACCCACTCCCCGCCAGATCTCCAGGGCTTCCAGGTAAGCGGTCCTGGCTGCTTTCGGCCGGCCCGAAGCGGCATGGACATCACCCAGCCGCTGCTGGTACCAGGCCATGGCGTGAGACGATTCAAGGCCGAGCCGGATGGCGTGGACGATGGCCTGCTGATAGTGGGATTCGGCCTCTTCCAATTTATTCCGCTTGAAGAGCACAAAGGCCAGCTCCGCGTGGATGGCCGGCAGGTCGGGGAGCCGGTCGCTTTCGATCGCGAGGTACCGGTCGAGCCGCTTCCGGTGGAGCGCCTCCGACTGGGCCAGGCGCCCGTCCCGGTAGAGAGCTTTGGCCTGCCTGCCGAGGCTTTCGACCTCCTGGAGTCGGGACTGGCGCCGGGCCTCGGGGTCGGCTTCCGGATCGAGGCGAGGCTCCGTGTCCGCCGATGGGGGCCTTGACTCCGGGGCGGGCTCCGACGGCGGATGGGGTCTCCGCGGGTCCGGGCCCGAGATCCACGGGGAAACCGCCGGCCAGATCAGGTATCCGACGAGCCCGAGGCTCACCATGGCGAGGATCAGCAGCCCCATCCCGGACCGCCGGGAAGGCGGGGGCTTTCGAGATCCGAAGGGCGTTGGTCCGTTCTCCTCCGGCCATCGGACGGGCCGGGATGGCTGGGCTTCGAGACGGCGGCGGATATAGATCAGCACTCCGAACAGGGCCAGCCCGGCGGCGCCGATGACCAGGGTCCCCCAGCGGATGCCGGGCACCAGGACGCTCCGGCCGGGATTTTCGGGGTCATAGGCGATTCGGGGCCGGCTGTCCGGCGGAAACCGCTCGACATAGGCGTCGGCGGATTCCGGTCCGATCCCGATCACCGGGCCGAACTGAATCCGATCCGATTCGTACCGGATATCATCGACGGTGTAGGCGTAACGGATTTTCGTATCCCGTCGGCGGGCCGACTCCGAAACCTCCGAGGAGATGACATGCCCCTGGACCCGGGGCCAGCTCTGGCTGGCCTGCCCCATCCAGGCCAGGTAGGCGGCGAAGGTGACCAGCAGGACGCCGCCAAGGAGAAACAGGGAGCAGACGGAGCTTCCCATCGGATTGACGGATTCCTCGGTAGATCTGGTAACCATAGGGGGATTCCTTTTCCGACCGGGTTTGGAATCGTTGTCGGCGGGTCTCGGTGAAGGTCATCGTTATCGGGCCGGCGCGCTGCGCCATCCCCTCTCCCAGGATCCTCACCATAGCGAATATCAGCTAAAAGATCAACATGATGTCATGGGCCGCCAAAACCATGGACCACTTTTTTTTCGATCCCCCTCAAAACTCGCTTGACAGGCCGCTGAAACGGGTATATTGTTCTTGTCAATCAATAAAGGCCCGTCTGGATCAGCGGGCCGGTTTCGTACTGAGGGCGTTCCATTTGTCAGCCTTGATAGTGGCATCCCGAAAGTTGAAACTGAGAGAATTTTTAGAAGAAAGGAGGGTGCCCCCAATGGCAAATGGTGTCGTAAAGTGGTTCAGTGAGAAAAAGGGCTATGGTTTCATCGAGCAAGAAGATGGACCGGATGTCTTCGTTCATTTTTCCGGAATCAATGGAAGCGGTTTCAAGTGTCTGTATGAAGGAAACCGCGTGACCTTTGACATTCAGCAGGGTCCGAAGGGACCGTCTGCCGTCAATGTAACGGTCGCCTAAGTCCCCGTTCATACCGCCCGATTCCGTGGCAAAAAAAAGGCCCCTCGCATCCATGCGGGGGGCCTTTTTGCGTCCGGGGAGCCGGGTCAAGGTCCGACCATCGGATCAGTACTGCTTGACCGGACGGACATCCACCGCCTGCTTTCCCTTGGGGGTCTCCTTGACCTCATAGGTGATCCGATCATCCCTTTGCAGCCCAAAGTGACCGAACTGCTTGATCCCCGACTTGTGCAGGAAAAGATCTTCTTCGTCTTCGGTGGTGATGAAACCGTACCCCTTTTTCTCGTTGTACCATTTGATGCGGCCTTCCGCCATTGACTCTCTCCTTTCAGTGAGTTGAACGCAACTGCTAGGGAGATTCATCTCGAAGCAGCCATCTGCAACGGACTCCGTTTCACGCCGGCGCAAAGAGCGTTTTTCCAGAGCAAATGCGTTGGATAATGCGCACGAAATTTTCTATCATAAAGAATCAGGTCAGGATTGTCAAAAACAAATCCTGTTTTTGGTCTGACCGACGGGCGATCTAGACCGACTGACCGGGGGGCAGAGTAAACCGGAAGACCGATCCGCCGCCCGGCCTTTCTTCCACCCGGATGGTGCCGCCGTTTTGCTCCACCAGATTGCGGCAGAGCATGAGCCCCAGGCCGCTGCCCTTTTCATCATGGGTTCCCCGGGTGGTCAGGTGGGTGTCCGATCGGAACAGAAGGGATCGGTTTTCCTCTGGGATCCCCACGCCGGTGTCGGCCACCGAGACGGTGATCTCCCCTTCCCCCGGTTCGGCGCTCACCGTCACCTCGCCGCCTTCAGGGGTGAACTTGATGGCGTTGGAGACCAGGTTCCGGATCACCAGCAGCACCATGTCGGCGTCCGCGTGGACGGTGATGTCATCGGTGACCGCCGATCGGAGCGTGATCGATTTATCCCGGGCAATCCCGCCCAGTTGCCGGAAGCTGGTGCCGACTCGTTCAGCGAGCCGGAAGTCCGATGGGTTCCGCTGGATGACTCCCCGCTGGCTCCGGGCCCAGGAAAGGAGGTTTTCCAGGAGATGATAGGTGCCTTTGGCCGAGGCGTAAAGGTTTTTCAGGACCGCCGCCTGCTCCTCCGGCGTCAGGGTCTCGGGATTTTCGGCCATCACCTCCAGGAGGTGGATCAGCGATCCGATGGGGCCGCGAAGGTCGTGACCGATAATGGAAAAAAGCTTGTCTTTGGTGGCATTGGCCCGCCTGAGGTCCCGGTTGGCCCCTTCGAGGGCTTCACGGGCATGTTTGAGCGAGAGATGGGCGTGGACCCGGGCGAGGACCTCCTCTTTCTGGAAGGGCTTGGTGATATAGTCGAGGCCGCCGGCCGCAAATCCGTTGACCTTGTCGGCGGTCTCCGTCAGGGCACTGATAAACAGCACGGGGATTTCTTGGGTGTCCGGGCTCGCTTTAAGCCGCCGGCAGACCTCGAAGCCGTCCATTTCCGGCATCATCACGTCCAGGAGAATCAGATCAGGCCGTCGTTTTTCGGCGAATGTCAAGGCTTTGCCCCCGTCCTTGGCGGTGGCGACCCGGTAGCCCGCCTCCCGGAGGATGTTGGCCAGGACCTGGAGGTTGTGAGGGTTGTCATCGACAATGAGTATCGTGGACGGGTGGATCTCCGGCATGGGGTCATGGTCCTTTGGCATGGAGTCGTGGCTTACCGGGCTTCAAGGGTTTCGGGAAACCGGCCCATGAGCCGCTCCATCTCATCCACCCGGTTGGCCCGGGCGGCATCATGGAGGCGTTCGGCGTAATCGGCGAGGGAGCCATCCCCGTGCGCCCGGACCGCACGGCGGAGGTCGTCGGCAAAGGCCTCGACGTCGTCGATAAAGTAGATCTCGGCCATTTCCTCCCAGCGGGGGAGAAAGGCCGTTTCCAGCTCCCCGCGGAGGGCTTCGGGGATCGGATCGGCCCCGGCTTCGATTCCATCCCCGTTCCCTTCAGCCGGGATATCGCGTTCCGTGATCCGGTACGGCAGAAACCGCTTGATCTCTGAAATGAGCTGACGGCGGCTCACCGGCTTTTTCAGAAACCCGTCGAAGAGCTCGATAATTTGGGCCTCCATCTCCTTCATCACCGACGCGGTAAACGCCACCACCGGCACGTCTCCGAAGGCGGGGTCGGCCTTCAGGATCTCAGTGACCTCAAACCCGTTTTTGTCCGGCATCCGGATGTCCATGAGGATCAGGTCATAGCGGGTTCCGGCGACGGCCGCAATGGCCGCCTCGCCGCCGTCCGCCTCGTGGATCTCCAGGTCCGTGTCGGCCAGAAATCCCCGGACCAGCTCCCGGTTGGCGGCCACGTCGTCAACGATGAGCACCGATGCCGGCTCGAAGAGTACCGTTTCCTCGCCGTCATCCCCGTCGGCCTCGAAATCGTGATCCGGCACCCGCTCCAGGGCGGGAATGATCACCCGGAACGTCGTCCCCTGGCCCACCGCGCTGTCCAGCTCGATCCAGCCGCCCATCATCTCGGTGAGGCGCTTGGTGATGGTCAGTCCCAGGCCGGTGCCCTCGTATCTCCGGGCCCGCTGGCCATCCTGCTGCTGAAAGCTCTCGAAGATCCGGGACTGCTGGTCCTCGGGGATGCCGATTCCCGTGTCAACCACCGATATGGCCAGCCCGACGCGATCGGGGTTCTCATCGGGGACCGCCTGGGCGGCGATCCGGACCGATCCTTCGTGGGTGAACTTGACCGCGTTTCCCACGAGGTTGATGAGGATCTGGCGGAGCCGGATCTCATCGGCCATTAAAAACGACGGCAAATCCGGGTCGATATCGACCTGGAGATCGAGGTCCCGCTCCCCTGCTTTCTGGGAAAAGATCTTCCGGACCTCCTCGACTATTTGCCGGGGCGAGACGGCTTCGTATTGCAGCTCGAGCCGCCCGGCCTCGATTTTTGAGAGGTCAAGGATGTCGTTGATGAGGGCCAGCAGCGTCTGTCCGGAGGACCGGATCGTATCCAGATAAGCCGTCCGGCGGGGGTCGGTGGACCGCTCCAAAAGGATCTCGGTAAACCCTAATATCGCATTCATGGGGGTCCGGATCTCGTGGCTCATGTTGGCCAAAAACTCGCTTTTGGCCCGGTTGGCCACCTCCGCCCGCTCCTTGGCCGCCTTGAGCTGGCCCAGGGTCTCGTTGAGCTCACCGGTCCGCTTGTCCACCAGCTCCGTCAGGTGGTACCGGTGGCGGTTGATGGTGTCAAGCATATCGTTCACGGCATACCCCAGCTCGGCGATTTCGCTCTTTCCGCCGGCCGCAAAGCGTGCCTCGTCGTCGCCGGCCCGAATCCGCCCCACCACTTCGGAAAGGTTCCGGACGGGAGCCACGATGGTCCGACCGATCAGGCCCAAAAACAGCAGCAGCAGCGAAAAGGCTACCGCCGACGTGATAACGAACCGCTCATGAAGCTCTTCCCGAAGCCTGGTTGAGGTGGCAATGGCCTCGGCCGACAGCGTGTCGGCGCTGTCTGAAAGGTAAGTAAACAAGCGGCTCAGCTTGGCGGTAATCTCGTCAAAACGGCGGTTGATGACCCGAATTTCATCGGCCAAAGCGTTGTCCCCGTCCTTTTCCGAGCGGAGCGTCTTCAGGCGCATCAGCTCGTCAAAAGCCTTCTGATACTCGCCGATCTGCCGGAAAACCTCGATGGTCTTGTCCGACAGGTCGGACGTGAAAAAGACTCCGGGCGACAGCTCGGACAGCTTTCGCCTGATCCGGTCCGTGGCCTTGGCGAACTGGACTTCGGCATCCGCGTGGCTCCCCGCATAAACGGCGTTTTCCCAGAACCTGAGCTGCCAGAAGTCCCGCTCCAGGCTTTTCACATCCTTATTGATAAGGGCCGCGGCCTGACCCGCTTCGGATGCCGACCGGAGGTTGCCTAGAAAAACCGACAGCTCCAGGTACTGGCCGAAAAACAACAGGAGCAGGAGCAACACGATAGCGTAAAAACGAAACCGGATGGTCTTCAATACTCCCATGGAGATCCCGCTCTCAGTCACTATCCCGCTCGGGCCGGCGGGGTGGGCTGAAGGGCCTGGGTGATCAGCTCGATGAGCTCGGTGCGAATCTCCCGGTCAAACCGGTCCTCAGTCTCCTTGGGCTTCCGGAACCGGACATCACCCCGGCCGAGCCGGATCAGCTCCACCGCCGCCTCCTCCCCGCGGATCTCCCCGAAAAAGGCCTGATGGAGGACCCCGTCCTCGAAGTAGAAGTACCCCTTGGGGTAACCGGGGGTCTCGACCACGCAGATACAGGTCTGACCCTCCAGCTCGATGAGCTGCAGAAAGCTCGAGATGGAGATGCCCTCCAGCCTCCCTCCCAGGGTCCCGGTCTTGAGTGCCGACACGATGGCTTTGGCGAGCTGCTCCTCGTCGAAGGGCTTCTCAATATAATAGAGGACATCTTTCTGGAGTCGCTTTTTCAAATAAGGGTTCCGCATGGAGGTCATCACGATGCACGGAATCCGAGGGAAATTCTTATTCATGTAAGCGAGCAGCACCACCCCCTCGACCTTGGGCATCTGAAGGTCGGTGACCAGCAGGGAGACCTTCTCCCGCTGAAGGACCTCGATGGCCTTCAGCCCATCTTCCACGGCGGTGACCGTAAACTGATCATCATATTTTTTGAGATATGCCTTGATTAAGGTTCGAAGGGTAAAGTCATCTTCCGCAATCAATACCTTGTCCATGGACCGGGCTCCTCTTGATTTTAGATTTTCGATTGATGATCGCGGATTTACTGGCACACGCCAATCATGCGGGAAAATCATCGATCATCGATCATCAATCAATCATCGTCCCCCTGAAAGTGTTTTAAATCATTTTCGAGGCTCCTGTAAATGGTTAAGATGACGGACTCGGCAAAAGGCTCTCCGCGGGCCGTGAAATTCCTTGATTGACAAATGGGCGGTATTTCTTTAATAACATCATGTTTGATGGCAATATCCATCTATGGAAGCGAACGCCGTTTTGAAGACTGAGGATTGCAGACTGAGGACTGAAGGCTGAAGACTGAGGATTGAGCACTCAGCACTCATAACTCAGCACTTTAAGGAGACGCCACATGGACGAATCGAGTACCCTGACCATCAACGGCCATCAACTGGCCTTTACGCCCGGCGAGACCATCCTCGAGGTGGCCCGCCGGAACCACATCGATATCCCGACGCTCTGCTATCTCAAAGGGGCATCGCCCACGGGCGAGTGCCGGATGTGCGTGGTGGAGGTGGAGGGGGCCCGGAACCTGGTGACCGCCTGCGCGGCCCCCGCCGGCAGCGGCATGGTGATCCACACCGAGTCCCGCCGGGTGGTGGAATCCCGGAAGATGCTCCTGAAGCTCCTGCTTTCTTCGGGAAACCACAACTGCGCGGTCCGCGGATCCGACGACGGCGACTGGACCCGGTTTCAGCTCGACGTCCACGCCGCCGATGACAGTGCCGAGCTCTGTCCGGTCTGGGGGGACTGCCAGCTTCAGAACCTGGCCTACCGGTATCAGGTCTCGGGGGACCAGTTTCCCCGGACCGAGGTCCCCTACCCCATGGAGACCGTCAACCCCTTCATTGTCCGGGACTTTTCCCGGTGCATCAAGTGCGGCCGATGCGTCCAGGCCTGCAACGACATCCAGGTCAACAACGCCATCTCCTTCGGCTACCGGGGGGCCAAATCGAAAGTCATCGCCGCCGGGGACCGGCCCCTGAAGGATTCAGATTGTGTATTCTGCGGCGAGTGCGTCCAGGCCTGCCCCGTGGGCGCCCTGGTGGAAAAGGATGCCCGCTATCAGGTCCGGCCCTGGAGGACCACGGCCGTCCGGACTACCTGCACTTACTGCGGCGTCGGCTGCCAGCTCAACCTTCATGTTTCGGACGGCCGGGTGGTCAAGGCCACCGGCGCTCCCGACACCCCGCCCAACTACGGCAGCCTCTGCGTCAAAGGCCGGTTCGGCTTCAACTTCATCAATTCCCCGGAACGGCTCACGGCCCCGCTGGTCCGGGAAAACGGCGAGCTCCGCGAGGCATCCTGGGACGAGGCCCTGGGTCGAGTGGCGGATGAATTCAGCCGGATTCTAAACGACCACGGCCCGGACGCCTTCGGGGTCCTCACCTCGGCCCGGATCACCAACGAGGAGAACTACATCGCTCAGAAATTCGCCCGGGCGGTCCTGAAAACCAACAGCGTTGATCACTGCGCCCGTCTCTGACACAGCTCCACGGTGGCCGGTCTGGCCGCGGCGTTTGGAAGTGGAGCAATGACCAACACCATCGGCGACATCGCCGACGCCGACGTGATTCTCATCACCGGCTCCAACACCACCGAGAATCACCCGGTAATTTCCTCTTTTGTCAAGCGGGCCATCAAATTCAACAACACCCGGCTCATCCTGGTGGACCCCCGGCGGATCAAGATCGCCGCTTTTGCCCACAAGTGGCTCCGCCAGAACCTGGGCACCGACGTGGCCTGGATCAACGGGATGATGAACGTGATTATCGACGAGGACCTCTACGATCACGCCTTTGTGGAAGAGCGGACCGAAGGGTTCGAGGCCATGAAGGAGGCCGTGGCCACCTACACCCCCGACTATGTGGAGACCATCACCGGGATCCCCGCCGAGGACCTCAGGGCCGCCGCCCGGATGTATGCCGGAGCAAAACAGGCCAGCATCCTCTACTGCATGGGAATCACCCAGCACACCACCGGGACCGACAACGTCAAGTCCCTGGCCAACCTGGCCATGCTCTGCGGCCACCTCGGCAAGCGGGGCGGCGGGGTCAACCCGCTCCGGGGCCAGAACAACGTCCAGGGGGCCTGCGACATGGGCGGTTTGCCCAACGTTTACACCGGTTACCAGCCGGTCAACAGCATCGACGCTCTCCAGAAGATGGAAGCGGCCTGGGGCGTCACCGGTCTGTCCGACAAGATCGGCCTCAAGGTCACCGAGATGATTCCCAAGGCCCACGCCGGGGAGCTCAAATCCCTCTATATTATCGGTGAAAACCCGATGGTCTCCGACCCGGACCTGAATCACGCCGAAGCCAGCTTCAAGCACCTGGACTTCCTAGTGGTCCAGGACATTTTCCTCACCGAGACGGCCCAGATTGCCGACGTGGTGCTGCCATCAGCCTGCTTCGCGGAAAAGGACGGGACCTTTTCCAACACCGAGCGGCGGGTTCAGCGGGTCCGCAAGGCGGTTGATCCGCCGGGTGAGGCCTGGGACGACTGGAAGATCACCTGCGAGATCGCCAGGCGGATGGACTACGAGATGGACTACCCGGACAGCGAGGCCATTTTCGAGGAAATCCGGACCGTCACGCCATCCTATGCCGGGCTCTCCTATGCCCGGATCGATTCCGAGGGGCTCCACTGGCCCTGCCCCACCGACGACCATCCGGGCACGCCCATTCTCCACATCGGGCAGTTTCCCAAGGGCAAGGGGACCTTCCACGCCATCGGGTATATCCCGCCGGCGGAGGTGGCCGACGACGACTACCCGCTCTACCTGACCACCGGCCGGGTCCTCTACCAGTATCACACCGGGAGTATGACCCGGAAGACCGACGGGCTCAACGACCGGGCACCGGGAACCTTTGTGGAGATCTCACCTTCGGACGCCGACCAATACGGAATCGAAGACGGCGGCGAGGTCTCCATCAGCTCCCGCCGGGGCACCATTGCCGTTCAGGTCCGAATCTCGCCCATGGCGGTCAACGGCACCGTGTTTCTCCCGTTCCACTTTGCCGAAGCCGCCGCCAACAAGCTCACCAACGCGGCCCTCGACCCGGTCTCCGGGATTCCCGAGTACAAGGTTTGTGCCGTGAAGATCGAGCGGGCCGCCTGACCGGCGTCAAGCGGCTTATCAGGGAATTCCGGATCGTGGCCCTCCCGGCCACGATCCAGCAACCACCAAAGGATGATTGATGATTTTTCCAGACCTCCGGGGTTTCCAAAGTTTTAGAAACCTCGGAGGTCTAAATCAATCTAAAATCTTAAATCTAAAATCCTAAATCAAAAGGGGGACCACCGAATGAACCGACGCCTTTTCTGGACCATCGCGGCCGCTCTGTGCCTGATGCTGGGCACGGCCGGCCAGGCATTCGCCCTGTGCGAGACCCACCCGTTTGGAGCGGCTGACAACGAGCAGCATATTTACCCAGACGGACTGACCTGGGACTTCACGGCCGAGACCGGGATGTGGGTCCGGACCATCGAGCTCAAGTCCTACCTGGCCTACATCGACTACCCGAGAAAGTGTTACATCGACGTGACCGTCAACGGGACGACCGTGGCTACCTTCACCCAGACCCCGATCATCCCGTCGAACCGGGACGCCGCCATTGCCGCTTACAGCCGGCTCGACGCCGACATCTTTCTCCATGTCGGGGACTCCATCAGCGTCAAGATCAGCGGCGGCACTCCGAGCACGGCGGCCGCCGTCATCACCGGAGAGAACAGCCTTCGCCTTTGCGGCGAGATCACCCGGAAGATCTCCGTCTCGTCGGCTTCCCTGGACGACCGGGTGGTCGCCACCTGGGACACCCCCGGCCCGGCGCCCATGGGACTGGCCTTTGACGGGACCGATCTCTGGGTCTCCGACTTCGAGACGAACCGGATCTACCGCCTCGACGCCGATGGCGAAGTGGCCGCCGAAATCCCGTCGCCGGGATTCGGGCCGGTGGACCTGGCCTTCGACGGGACGAATCTCTGGTGCGCCGACTTTGAAAACGGTCGGGCCTACGGGCTGGATACCGATGGAAACATCCTGGGATTCGCCAACACGCCGGGGACTTCACCGGTGGGGCTGGCCTTTGACGGCGAGGAGTTCTGGAACAGCGACTTCGAGTCGGCAACGCTCTATCAGATCAACCCGGCCGGGACGGTCTCGGCATCCTTTCCCGCCCCCGGTTTCGGCCCGCTGGGGCTGGCCTTTGACGGAACCCACCTCTGGAACGCCGACGCCTTTGGCCGGATCTATCAGCTCACCCTGGACGGTGACCTGGTGGACACTTACACGGCTCCCGGCGAGATGCCCGGCGGCATCGCCTTTGACGGAACCCATCTCTGGATCACCGATTTAGGTGAGGGGGCCATCTATCAGGTCAAGCCGCCGGAGCCCCTGACCGCCACCGCCGACACCACCGCCTACCGGACCTTCACCGTGGCCAACGACAGCCTCTACACCGGCCTGGATGACGAGGACCTCGTGATCGGCTCGGTCGATCTGTCCGGCCCGGCGGTCAGCTCATTTAAGATCGCCGAGGACGGCGCCTCGGGCCAGACTCTGGCTCCCGGCGAGTCCGCCGTGATCCGGATCGCCTTTTCACCCCGGACGGCCGGGGAAAAGCGGGCTCTGTTGACCATCCCCTCCAACGATCCCAACCGGCCGCTGCTGGAAATCCCCCTGACCGGGATCGGGACCGATTGTCTGGTGGCCGGAAGCGATCTGGCCATTCCCCTGCCCTGCGTCACCTATGACGGCATCCACTACGCCTTTACCCTCGGCTTTTACCCCAACCCGGATGACCCCGAGGGCGCCTATTGGAAGCTGGACGCCGACACCCTGAAGGTCCTCGAGACCCCGACGAATCAATGCCTGTCGGTGGACGAGTCCCTGGATCTGGACTTCGACTGCGTCCACCATGATGGAGCGGACTACTCCCTGACCCTCGAGCCCGCCCCCATGGCGGACGACCCCGAAAACCTCTACTGGAAGCTCGACCCGGAAAGCATTACCGAGGCCGATTGATCCATTCCGGGCCGACAAGCAGGGGCGACCGGCCGGTCGCCCCTCCAGACCTCCGAGGTTTCCAAAGATTTGGAAACCTCGGAGGTCTCTAATTTCAGGGCATGCCGGGTTTTCCCGTCTGCCCCCCATTTTAAGGAGTAAACATGCGACGCCCCCATACCGAATGCTTCAAGCATCTCGCCTTCTCCACGACCATCCTGGCCGTCCTCGTTCTGATGGCCGCCGGTCCGGCCGGGGCCGAGATTACCGCTCACACCGACTCCCTGAGCTTCGGGGTTATCGGCCAGACCGCCGGCTGGATTCCCAGCCCCGACGCCACGCCCCGGGGCCTGGCTTATGACGGCGAGGCCCTCTGGGTCTGCGGCGACTCGACCGATCAGCTCTACCGGATCGACGGGGGCGGGAACGTCCTCATGGTCGTAGATACCCCCACCGTCTGGTCCGACGGGCTGACCTACGACGGCGAGTTTCTCTGGCACGGGTCCTCGTATCTGGACCGGATCTACAAGCTCGATCCGGCCGACGGGGGGATGGAGACCTATTTCAACAGCCCTGGCGGCCGCCCCGACGGGCTGGCCTTTGACGGCACGGCCCTCTGGCACGCCGACTACGACCTCGATCGGATCTACCGGATTCACATCAACGGCTCGGTCCTCGGCGCCTTTGACGCCCCCGGCCCGAACCCCAACGGCTTAACTTTTGACGGAACCCATCTCTGGAACGCGGACTCCGAATCCCGGACCCTCTATCGCCTGACCACGGCCGGAACGCTGGTCGGCGCTTACCCGGCTCCGGGGGACCACCCCACCGGAATGACCTGGGACGGAGCCTTTCTCTGGGTGGCCGACAACGCGACCGACCGGCTCTATCGGATGGCCGTGACCGATCCGATCGCCGTGGGCGAGAGCCAGACCCTCTATCTGACGCTGGCAAACGACGGTGAAGCGGACCGTCAAATCACCGATGTCCTGATCTCGGGGGAGAACGCCGGGGAGCTCCAGGCCGACGGGGCCGCCTGCACCTGCTGCCCGCTGCCGCCCGGAATCGCCTGTACGCTGTCGGTTACCTTTTCCCCGAAAACGGCCGGAGAAAAGCTCGCCACCCTGCTCATCACCGCCGACGGTCAAAAGACCGTGAGCGTTGACCTGGATGCCTCGGTGGCCGAGCCCCCCGCCACCGGGGGTAGCGGAGATGGCGGCGGCGGAGGATGCTTTATCGACACGAGCCGTCCGCGGACCATCCGCTAAAGACGCCCTTGCCTAACATTCGACGTCAGATCCCCAGGGCCTTGTAGCAGCCCGCGCAAACCTCCGGCAGCGGATATTGGGCCAGGGCGTCGAAGGTTGCCGGGTCGATCTCATCAAACCCGCCGTCATCGGTAATCCCGAACCGCTGTTTGCCGCAAAGGGTTCGGCGGCGGGCAAAGGGCTCCCGGAATCGCTGATAGGCCGGGCGGTCCCAGATCTCGAAAAGGCCCGCTCCTTTCAGGTTGCCGAATCGGGTGACCGGAATAGAATAAGTTTCGCCCTCGTAAATCTTGGAGAGCGTCCCGCCCTTCAGGGGCAGGGTCAGATAGACGCAGGGCGAGACATCCCCGTCCCAGGTGATGTAGAGCGACTCCATCGGCCGGGCTTCGCAGAACCCCACCCGTTTGGGGGACAAGGGGTAGATCTGGAGACCAACCCCCGACGACGCGGCCCGGCGGCGGGCCGCGTCGAGAACCGCCAGATCATCCGGACGAGGAGCCCGGAGGTCGTAAACCGCTTCAGCGGCGGCCGCCTTTGTCGCCGGAAAGCTGAGGTTGGAAGCGATCACCTCATCCGCCCCCAGCTCGGCCGCCAGGTCCACCAGGGCCGGCAGCTCATGGATGTTCCGCCGCCGTTTGAGAAAGAGGAGGCTGATCAGCGGGAGGCCCTCCGGCCGGGCCGCCCGCCGGGCCGCGACCAATTCCCGAACCCCCGCAACCACCGCCTCGAATCTCGCCCCCCGCCGGATGCGCTCGTAAGTGGGAGCGGTGGCCCCGTCGATTGAGATCCCCACCACATCAAGCTCGCAAGCCAGGCGCCGGGCCGTCTCGCCGTCGATCAGGGTTCCGTTGGTGGTGATCCCCACCGAGCAGCCGGCGGCCCGGGCCATGGCCACCATCTCCCACAACCGGGGGTGGATGAGCGGCTCGCCCCAGGCATCGATGTAAACCTGACGCAGGTGGGGAAAAGCGGCGGCGGCCGCTCTAAAGACCGCCATCTCCATGTCCCCTTCCACCCAGTCCGAAGCAAAGCTCTGTTTCGTGCAGAGCGGACAGCGGAGGTTACACCGGGAGGTGATCTGAATCTGAAAGGCCAGAAACGGCCGTTGCCCGTCGCGCATGGTCGGTTCTCCTGATTCGGGCGCCCGGGGAGGAAGCCGGGGGAAACTCCGGTATCGGCCCGCCGCCGCTACCGGAAGTATTTGTCAAGCCCCATGTGGCGGTGGAGTGCGTAAAACTCCGCCCGGCCGAGGGCGATCCGCCGGCGGAGGTAGTAAAAGCCCTCGAACGGCAGAGCGTATCGCTCCAGCCCCGGCTCCGTGCAGTCCCGGCATTCGGGGTGGCGGCCGACGGCCTTGCGAAATTGGGCCGCCGCGTGGGAGCAAATCAAGGTCTGAAACGGCGCGTCCCTCACGTTCCCCAGGGGGGCGTCGATGATCGGGCAGGAATAGAGCTCCCCGGTGCTCCGGATGAAAAAGTAATTGAACCCCGCCGAGCAGGGCTTTTCCATCCGCCCGGTGTCGAGATAACGGCGGATCTCGTTGCCGTAATCGCTCCAGCGGAAGCGAGGGGTGCGGTAAAACTCCCGGAGCGTCCGGAGGTCATCCTCGGAAAACGCCAGAGCCGACGCCCGCTCGAGGTTGGCATATCGGTTGGCCGTCAGGATGTATGGCGAGATGATGGTGAAGAGCCCGTGATCGTCGGCGTAGCGTCGGACCGCCTCCAGCTCGTTGATATTATACCGGGTGACGGTGGTCTTAATCCCGAGGACCAGGCTGGGAAATTCCCGGCGGAGAGCGGTCAGGCCGCGGATGGTGGCGTCGAGCTTCCGCCATCCCCCTTTGACGTTCCGGATTCGCTCGTGGGTCGCCCCCACCGCGTCCAGGCCGCAGGCAAAGACCAGACCGACCCCGGCGGCGTCCAACGGGGCGATCACCTTCCTGACGGATGTCAGCACCCTGTCGGTGAGGAATCCGTTGGTCGTGATGGCCACCGAGGCGAGCCGGCGGAGATGGTTCCGTTTCAGCCGGCCGATGCCCAGGAGGAGATCGTCGAGGTCCCGCTTCAAAAAGGGCTCGCCGCCGGTGATGTCCAGCTCCTTGATCTCGCTCATGACCGGCGATGACAGCAGCCTTAGCCAGTCGTCGGCCGAAAGCTCAGTTGCGGCCGGCGGCATCCGCCAGATATTGCACATGACGCACCTGGCAATGCAGCGCCGGGTCACCTCCAGGCTCAGGGCTTCGGGCTTTCCCGGCCGGCCCAGGGCCTTCAGCCAGCGGTAGCGGATTCCGCGGGCCGCTAAACGGAGCGGGAGCAAGTCGCTTTTTGCCGCAAGTGCCATGCCGGTTACGCCTCCCTTTTCCACTCGGCCATATTACAGGCCTCCCCATCAAAATGGATGCCCATCAGGATAACCGCAAGCAGATATTTGATATTCC
>CAYNGG010000031.1:0-17141 GCA_964396575.1 uncultured Desulfobacteraceae bacterium
ACGGTATCCGGCGGATCGATGGAGCAACGCTTAAGGCCGGCCCGGCGATCAGGACCCGGTCCGTTAAGGCGACGCTGATGATGGCGGCTTTGGCCCGGGCGAAGGTCAATGGTATGTCAGCGTCCGCGTCCATTGGTCGTACCACTTCTAAGCTACCCGATTGTCGGTTGTCAAGGATAAAATAAAAAAGACTTGAAAAGTCTTCTTTTGATTGTTAAATGGTAGAGTCATCGATGAATGAGCGCCATTCAGGGCTGTCCATCGGTCTGAATAACATTGGTCATACCAATACATAAAAAGTCCCGGCCCGCCTTCAGTGGTCGGCCGGGGCGGCGAAGGAGAAGGGCATGCTCAGTCAATCCCTGATTGCGGAATTCTCGGAAATCGTTGGCCGGGAGAACCTGTTCACCGACCCGGCCGATCTGGTCACCTATTCCTATGACGCCGCCGTGCTCGACGCGGTGGTCCCGGCCGCCGCCGTCCGGCCGCCCACGGTCGAGGCCCTGGGCCGGTGCGTCCGGCTCTGCAATGAAAACCGGCTCCCCTTAACCGTCCGCGGGGCGGGGACGAACCTGAGCGGCGGGACCATCCCGGACCGGGGCGGAGTGGTGATCCTGACCAACGCTCTCAGCCGGATCATCGAGATCAACGAGGCCGATCTTTACGCTCGGGTGGAGCCGGGCGTCATCACCGCCAAATTCGCGGCCGAAGTGACGGCCCGGGGGCTCTTCTACCCGCCCGATCCGGGGAGCCAGGCGGTATCGACCCTTGGCGGCAACGTGGCCGAAAACGCCGGAGGGCTCCGGGGGCTCAAGTACGGGGTCACCCGGGATTACGTCATGGGGCTCTCCTTTTTCGACACCGACGGCGGGCTGGTCAAGACCGGGGCCCGAACCGTCAAGTGCGCCACCGGCTACAACCTTTGCAGCCTGATGGTGGGCTCGGAGGGAACCCTGGGGGTCCTAAGCGAGATCACCCTGAAGCTCATCCCCGTGCCGGCTCACCAGAAGGCGATGATCGCCGTCTTCGACCGGATCGACGGGGCGTCCGAGACGGTGGCCGCCATCATCGCCGACCGGATCGTCCCGGCCACCCTGGAGCTCATGGACAACTTCACCATCAAGGCGGTGGAGGACTACAGCCACGCGGGGCTGCCCACCGATGCGGCCGCTCTCCTCTTAATCGAGGTGGACGGCCATTCCGCCCAGGTGGAAGAGGAGGCCGACCGGGTGGAAGCCCTCTGCCGGGCCGGCGGAGCGACCCGGGTCCAGGTGGCCACCGACGCGGCCGAGCGGGACAAGGTCTGGGAGGCCCGGCGGAGCGCCCTGTCCGCCCTGGCCAAGCTCCGGCCCACCACCGTCCTGGAAGACGCCACCGTCCCCCGGAGCCAGATCCCGGCCATGATCCGGGCCATCGGGGAGGTCAGCCGGGAATACGACCTCCCCATCGGGACCTTCGGCCACGCCGGTGACGGAAACCTCCACCCCACCATCCTCACCGACCGCCGGGACAAGGCCGAGTGGGAGCGGGTGGAGCGGGCCATCGAGGCCATCTTCGACCGGGCTCTGGCCCTGGGCGGGACTCTGTCGGGCGAGCACGGCACCGGGATCGCCAAAGCCTGCTTTCTGGAAAAGGAGACGGGGGCGGCGGCCATCCGGTTTTCCCGGCGGATCAAAAAGGCCCTCGACCCCAATGGGATTCTCAACCCCGGCAAAATTATAGGAGCGGCATCATGACCGATGTAAATCAACTGGCGGCCCTGATCCGGGAGCTCGAGGAGCAGCTCACCGTCTGCATGAAATGCGGGATGTGTCAGGCGGTCTGCCCGCTCTACGACCAGACCGGGCGGGAGGCCGACGTGGCCCGGGGCAAGCTGGCCCTCCTGGACGCCCTGGGCCGGGAGATGCTCGACGACCCCGAAGGGGTGAGCGAGCGCCTGAGCCGATGCCTCCTCTGCGGCTCCTGCGCGGCCAACTGCCCGTCGGGGGTCAAGGTCCTCGAAATCTTCGTCAAGGCCCGGGCCATCCTGGCCGGCTACATGGGCCTGTCCCCGGTCAAGCGGGCGGTCCTCCGGGGGATGCTCGCCCGGCCCGGCCTTTTCGACCGGCTGGCCGAATGGGGCGGGCGGTTCGGGAGCGTCTTCAGCAAGCCGGTCAACGAGATGGTGGGGACCTCCTGCGCCCGGTTTACGGCGCCGATAGTGGGCGACCGTCATTTCGTGCCCCCGGCCCGAACCCCTTTTCACAAAATTCACCCCCGCCTGGAAACCCCGGCCGGGGCGTCGGGCAAGCGGGTCGCTCTGTTTGTGGGCTGCCTTCTGGACAAGCTCTTTCCCCGGGTGGCCGAAGCCACGGTGACCGTCCTGAATCATCACGGGGTGGGGATTCACATGCCCGACGGCCAGGCCTGCTGCGGCATCCCGGCAATCTCATCCGGTGATCTCCAGACCTTCGAGCGGCTCGTCCGGCACAACCTGAGCCGGTTTGACGAGGCCGGTGTCGATTACCTGGTCACGTCCTGCGCCACCTGCACGGCGACCATCAAGGAGATCTGGCCCATGATGACCGCTGACCTGCCCGACATCCGGGACCGGGTCCGGGCCATCGCGGACAAGACCCTGGACATCAACGCCTTTCTGGTGAATCAGGTCGGCGTGGCCGCTTCTCCGGGCGACCCGAAACCGGACGCCATACCGGTCACTTACCATGATCCCTGCCATCTGAAGAAGTCCCTGGGGGTGGCGGCCGAGCCCCGGGCCCTGATCCGGGCCAACCCCGGCTACATCCTCCGGGAGATGGCCAAGCCCGACTGGTGCTGCGGGCTGGGGGGAAGCTTCAACCTCCAGTATTACGAGACCTCCGCGGCCATCGGCCGGAAAAAGGCCGAAGCCATCCAGGCCGTGGACCCGGCGGCGGTGGCCACCGGCTGCCCGGCCTGCATGATCCAGATCTCCGACATGCTCTCCCATGCCGGGGCGAAGATCGCCGTGCGCCATCCGGTGGAAATCTATGCGGAAACCCTCACGGCGGGCGGGACCGACCCATGACCCTGAGCCTCAAGCCCATCAAGCCCAAAAGAATCTCGGATCAGGTCTTTGACCAGCTCCGGGAGCTCATCAACCGGGGCCAGCTCAAACCCGGCGATAAGCTCATGCCCGAACGGGAGCTGGCCGACACCCTCGAGGTGAGCCGGACCACGGTCCGAAACGCCATCAGCCGGCTGGTCTTCATGGGGCTTCTGGAGCATCGCCAGGGCCAGGGAACCTTTGTGCGAACCCCGGCCGCCGAGGAGGACAACCCCCTGGTCCGGGCCATGGACGCCGAAAATGCCACCCTCGAAGACCTCCTCGAGGTCCGGATGGGCCTGGAATGCAACGCCGTGGCCCTGGCGGCCCAGCGGGTGGACGACGAGGACATCCGCTTCCTCGAGGAAAGCCTGGATGAAATGCAGACCGCGGTGGCATCAGGCCGCCTGGGCACAAAGGCCGATGTCTCCTTCCACATGGCGGTCTCCTACGCCACCAAAAACCCGGTCCAGATCCATATCATGCGGTCGTTCTACGACTTCCTCTTTTGCGGCATCCGGGAAAACCTCTATTACCTCTACGAGGAGGAATCCCGGATTCAGAAGATCATCGCCCAGCACCAGGCCATCTTCGAGGCCATCCGGGACCGGGACCCCGACGCGGCCCGCCGGGCCATGGAGATCCACATCGGATTCGTCCTCGATTTTTTCCGAAACCGGGAGGCGGAGGGAAATGGGCGGACTTGACCGCCGGCGGCGGAATCTTATTATCAGGTGATAACCGGCGATGTTCCGCCGTCAGCCCGGCCACCGAAGCCGGAGAAGAGGAGAGACGCCATGATGACTTTACAAGACGTCCGAAACCATTTCGACCTGATCAACGTCATCGACTGGGAGATGACCCCGGAAGATGCCGTGACCCTCTATCTGGAATGGGGGAACAACTGGGCCCGGAGCAACTACGTCATCCGGGGAAAGGATGACGTGGCCCACTACTTCGTGGTCAACACCTGGGAAACCCCGCCGGTGGTTTACCTCATCCGGCGGAGCTCCGAAGAGGCCGTGGAGCTGGCCAAAACCGAGATGCCCGACACGGTCCGGGAAGCGTTCATGGAGTCCATCGGCCACAACAAGGGGGTTTATTCCACCGAGGGCGTGGTCCGGGACTGGCTCAAAGGCGAGCTGGGAGTGGGATGAGCTGGGGTCAAAAAACAGTGTCGGCTGGACAATAACGGATGCGGACTGAAAAGCATCTCCCCTCCGACCGCCTCCGGGCGGCCCTCGACCGGGACCGGACCCGGGGCGCCGCCATCGTCTTTACCAACGGCTGCTTCGACCTGATTCACGCGGGCCATGTCCGGTATTTAACGGCGGCCCGGGCTTTGGGGGACCGGCTGGTGGTGGGGGTTAACTCGGACGCCTCGGTCCGGACCATCAAGGGGGATCGACGCCCCATTGTGACGGCGGACCAGCGGGTGGAAGTTCTGGCGGCCCTGGCCTGCGTGGACTACGTGACGGTTTTTGACGAGCCTGACCCGGCGGCCCTGATCCGGACCCTCCGGCCCGACGTTCTGGTCAAGGGGGCCGACTGGTCCGAAGACGAGATCATCGGGGCGGATGAGGTGATCGCCAGAGGCGGCCGGGTGGCTCGGATCAACCTGGTGCCGGGGATCTCCACATCGGAGATCATCCGCCGGGTCCTGGCCGCTTACGGGGACTCCCCGCCATGATCCTCAGCCGTCAAGCCGGCATCACGATGATGCGGTTTTCCGCCCTGGACCGGGAGCCGGTCCGGCATGGCGTGTTCACTCGTGAGGGCGGCGAGAGCACCGGCCCCTTTGCCGGGCTCAACACGGCCCTGAGCGTCGGGGACCGGCCGGACGCCGTTCTCCGGAACCGGGAGGCCATCCGCCGCGCCATGGGCGGCGGCCGGCTCCGGCTGGTCCGCCAGGTTCACGGGAGCACCGTCCGGGTGGTGGACTCAGAGGAGCCGGACGGGGGGGAGGCCGACGCTCTGGTCACCGACCAGCCCGACTGCCTCCTGGTCATCCAGGTGGCTGACTGTCAGCCGGTGCTCCTCTACGATCCGGTCCGCCGGGTGGTCGCCAACGTCCATTCAGGCTGGCGGGGGAGCATCCGGAACGTGGTCGGCAAGACGGTGGCGGTCATGGCCGACCGGTTCGGGGTCGATCCCCGGACGGTGGTGGCCGGGATCGGCCCTTCGCTTGGCCCCTGCTGCGCGGAATTCATTCACTACCGGAAGGAGATCCCCGAGCGATATTGGGGGTATCGGGACGGAATCCGCCGGTTCGATTTCCGGGCGGTCACCCGGGACCAGCTCCGAGCGGCCGGGCTGGACCCTTCCAACATCCACGACAGCGGGATCTGCACCCGCTGCAACCCTCACCTCTTTTTCTCCTACCGAGGGGAGAAGACCACGGGTCGGTTCGCCGCCGTCATCGGGCTGGCCGCCCATTAGCATCCCGCCGCTGGCGGAGCTAGCCGTCCTGCTGCATCTGAGCGATCAGGGCCTCCATCACCCGCTCCCACTCATCCGTCGGGACCTGACAGGTTCCCACCCGCTCATGGCCCCCGCCGCCGTAGGCGAGCATCAGCTTGCCCACGTCGGTCCGGCTGGTGCGGTTTAAGATGCTGTGGCCGCAGGTGAAGACGACGTTCTGGCGGTCCTTGCCCCACATGATCCGAAGCTCGATGTTCTGGTCCGGAAAGAGGGCATAGACGAGGAACCGGTTCCCGCTGTGGATCGCCTCGACGTTCAGGAGGTTGGTGACGATGATGTTGCCCCGGACCTCGCAGCATTGTTTGAGCATGGCTTCAAAGGCGTCCTGCTGCTCGAAATACCGCCGGGTCCGCTCCGCCACGTCCGGCAGCTTCAGAATCTCGTCCACCGTCATTTCCCGGCAATACTGGATCATGTCCATCATCAACTGGTAGTTGCTGATCCGGTAGTCCCGGAACCGGCCCAGGCCGGTGCGGGGGTCCATGATAAAGGATAGGAGAATCCAGCCGTCGGGCTCCAGGATCTCCTCGCGGGTCAGGTTTCCCGAATCGCTCCGGTTGACCGCCTCCAACATGGGCAGGAGATGGCTGCTGAAGCTGTTCTCCCCGCCGTAATAATCCCAGATGACCTGGGCGGCGCTGGGGGCCGGGCGGGAGTCGCCGTCAAAGCTGAGCTGGTCGATGGCCAATCGGTCAGCTTCACTGGCATGGTGGTCGAACCAGAGACCGCAGCCCGGGATAAAGGGGATGTTGGCCATGACGTCGTTATCGGTCACCGCCACCTTCCCGTCCTGGACATCCTTGGGATGGACGAACTTGTATTCGTCCACGATGCCTTGCTCCACCAGCAGCACGGCACAGGCGAGCCCGTCAAAATCGGATCGCGTTAATAACCGCATGGTCATCCTCCTTCCCCGCCATCGGCGGTGATGTTGCCGCCCTGTTCCCGTGTCCGGGGGTTAGCCGGGCGCTCAATTCCGGCAGATCCGCTTGTCCTGATGTCCTTTTCGACGGCGGATCACCACCATTTGGGACGCGGGTTTCAATTCCGCCGACCCGGATCGCATCTCGGGACGGGGGTTCGGGGTTTCGAGCATCTCCCGAAGCCGGGCTTCCAGTTGTTTCAGCTTATCTGCGTCCATAACGTACGTTCAACAGCTCCTTAACATGCGGGGGGATTGCCCCGCGGTTGGGGTGAGAGGTCAGGCCCCGCCGCCGTCGGGCTGGACCGCGGCCACCAGGGCCGCGCCGGCCGCCTTGGCCGATGCCAGGGCGTCGGGGTGTTTTTCGATATCGCCTTCGAAGTCAATGCCCCGGTGGAGCTCGCATCGCCACAGCTCCGTGTCCAGGGTGTCAAAAAAGTATTTGACGGTCAGTCGAGCCCCGTCGAAAAGGCGCTTCCCCTGGGTGGCCCCCACGGAGATGAATAGCCCCTTGCGTTGGGGCGGGCGACCGGCCCCGCCCTCGATCCAGTATTTCCGAACCCAGAGGGACTGGCACCGGTCCATGAGGATCTTGGTGTGGGCGCTGACCGTGTAAAAGAAGATGGGAGAGGCCAGCATGATCCCGTCCGCGGCCAGGAGACGGTCGGAGAGGTCCCCGAAGTCGTCGGGGATCACGCACCGGCCGGTCTGCTTGCAGCCGTAGATCTCGAGACAGGGCGAGAGCTTCAGGTCCCGGAGAACGACTTCCTCGACATCGGCCCCGGTTTCACGGGCGCCGGCCACCGCCTGCCGGAGCAGGGTGGCGGTGTTCCCTTTGCGTCGCGGGCTTCCGTAAAGCGCAACAATAGATGGCATAATCGGTTGAATCCGTGGGATTTGAGTTGGGAATGGTTTCGGGTTTCGGGTTACGGGTGCGTCAACTCCTGATACGCTTTCTGAATCTCCTTAAACCGGCGCTCGGCCAGCTCCTGAAGCTCCGGGCCCAGGTGAGCGACTTTATCCGGATGATACTGAGCGGCCAGCCGCCGGTAGGCCTGGCGGATCTCAGCCGCCGAGGCATTCCGGTCCACACCCAAGACGGTGTAGGGGTCTCGTCCGCCGGCGGGCTCCTCGCCCCCGGGTGGCGGCCGCCGGTCGCCGCCGGACGCCCGATAACGACTCGCATATTGCCGACGGGCGGCGGACCGCCGGCTGCCGGTCAGCAGGTAATGGAGCACCATCCCCCAGACGGCCAGGTCATCGATCCAGCCCAGGCCGATGATGAAATCGGGCAGCAGATCGGTGGGCCACAACGTATAGACGAGCGCGAACAGTACAACCAGTGTTCTCATGGCGCGGGGCCGAATCCAATCGAGCTTTGGTCCAGGCCAGCGGGTTGACCAGCATTCTCATGGCAGCGGGTCGGAATCCGAATACCGGGGATCAGAGGCGGTCCCCGGACCCGGAAATATCGAAGAGCGCCGCGCCGATGGCCAGCCCCCGGTCAATAAAGGCGGGACCGTACCGTCGGCCGGTGCGGGTGCGGAATGTCGTCTTGATGGCTTCGAGCTTCTCCATGCCCCGGGGTACGGCGGCCAGGAAGGTAGCCGGGGGAATCCCGGCGGCGGCGGCCATCTCCCAAATCGTGTCGGTAAAGTTATCGGGGCCCCAGCGGAACTTGTCCGCGTCGTAAAGGCAGGCGGCCACCCGGCGGCCCTCGATGGTGTTCGCCGGAACCGGCCGCACAAATGCCTCGTGGTTCCGAATGGCCTGGGCAATGTCTTCGATCTCATCCCGGTTCAGGGGAGCATCCCGGAGCATGGCCCGAACGAAACGGGCTCCCCGAATGGCGTGATCCCGCTCCGTGCGCTTGATGTCGTGGAGCAGGCCGGCGCAGTGAACGACCCTCACCCGTCGGCGGACATCCTCGGCGGGCACTCCCCTCCGCCCCAGCTCAATAAGCATCAGGGCCCCCGCGTCCCGGGCCACCTTGACCGCGTGATCCATGCCGTGCCCGGCATTGTCCGGGAGATAAGCGGCGGCAAAGGCAGTCAATCGCCCGGCAAGGTGATCCGTAAAGAGCCATTCAGCGGACCGGGCAATGGCTCGGGAAAAATCCCGGTAAAACGCGACGGTCGGATAGCGGCCGGCCAGGTACCGAGCCCGACGACGGAGCTTTCGGTACCATGAATTAGACGCCCGGGACGGAGCTGATGCCGTCACGAAGGGAGCGAAACGTCCGGACCACGTTTCAGCGTGGCGGAAACCGGTCGGGGCGTCGAGCGGATCAGGCTTCGGACAGCGAGAATGGGCCGCCGCAGACTTTCCACCGGCCGTCCTCCCGGATCAGCTCGAGGGTTTCGTCCACATGGTGGGTCGTGCCGCCGAAAAAGGACCGCAACGGTGATCGGCGATCAGCCGTGATCCGGACCGTCGCGGTGGTGTGGTCCGCCGAAACGGTCTGAGTCCGTACATGGTAAAGACAGTCCTTCATGTAATTAAGGCTGTAGCCCAAATCACGCGCACGCTGATATTGCCGATGGATGTAAGCGTCGATCACATCGACATCGTCCACCACCCGGTTTTCCTCACAGAGCCGGTCCTCAAGGGTGGCCCGGTCATATTTGACATAGGCCGTCGCGAACTCGACCGCTGCCCGGTGCGGAGTGTCCTGGTTGTCGGCGAAGACAAACAACACCTGGAGGAAAATTGCCAGCAGGACCACCAACACGATGGTGACGATCCGGTTACTCTGCATAAACCCGTTCTCCTTTCTCATTTGAGCTCCCTGTCGGTCCATGGGTAACGGCCGGCGGACGCCGCCGCACGCGCGTAATACCCTCCGATACCATTAAATCGATCCGATGACAAGGACTTTTCATCCCGCCGGCGGGCGGGGGCCGCATCCGTCGTCGAGGACGGCCCGAACCGCCTGACAGATCTGGTGCATCCGGTAGGGCTTGGAGATGAATCCGACGGCCCCCCAGGCCTCCGCCCGGCCGGCGGCCCCGTCCTGGGAAAAGCCGCTGGCCACCAGAATCCGGGCCGCCGGGTCCAGCTCCAGGAGCGCCTTCAGGCAGGCCCAGCCTCCCATGCCAGGCATGTTCAGGTCAAGGATAACCAGGTCGATGGGCGTCTCCGACTCCCCATAGATCCGGAGCGCGGACTCCCCGTCGGCGGCGGTCCGGACCGTGTACCCGAAGGCCGACAGCGACTGCCGCCCGAAATCCCGAATGGCCGGCTCGTCATCCACCAGAAGAATCGTCTCGGTCCCGCCGACAATGGCCGCGGCCGGAGGCTCACCCTCATCTCCGGCCACCGGCCCGATGGCCGGCAGGTAGATATTGAAGACACTGCCCCGGCCCTCTTCGCTGTAACAGGTCGTATGGCCGCCATGGTCCTTGACGATCCCGAAAACCATGGCCAGCCCCAGCCCGGTGCCCTTGCCCACCTCTTTTGTGGTGAAAAACGGGTTGAAGATGCTCGATATGATGTCCGCGGTCATGCCGTGGCCGGTGTCAGTGACCGACAGCACGACGTGGGGCCCCGGCGAGGCCTCCGGCCGGGCATCGCAATAAGCCCCGTCCAGCACCACCTCGTCGGTCTCGATGACGATCCGGCCGCCCTCGGGCATGGCGTCACCGGCATTGACCGCCAGGTTCATCAGGACCTGCTCGATCTGCACCGGATCGGCCTGAATACCGCTTAGGCCATCGCGAAGCCTGAGCTCGATGTCGATCATTTTCGGCAGGGTCCGGACAAGGAGCTTGCGGATGTAGCGAATCTCCCGGTTGAGATTTACCGGCCTGAAGCTCCCCTCCACCTTCCGGGCGAAGGTGAGCAGCCGCTGGACGAGGTCCCGGCCCCGCTCGACGGCCCGGCTGATGGCATCCAGCTTCTGGTGCTGGGACGCCGGAATCTCGTCACAAAGGATCAACAGCTCGGCATATCCCTGGATGCCTTGCAACAGATTGTTGAAATCGTGAGCAATCCCGCCGGCCAGAGTTCCCACCGCCTCCATTTTCTGGGCATGGATAAGCTGGCGGTGGAGCTTCTCCCGCTCGGCCTCCGCCAGCCGACGGTCGCTGATGTCCTCCACGGTGGCCACCACCCCGCTGACCTCGCCGGCTCCGTTCAGGATCGGGGCGGCATTGACCGACAGGTAACACGGAGGCTCGGCCCCCTCCCGGCGACAGGTCAACTGGATGTCCCGCTCCGGCCGGCCCGTCTCCATCACCCGGAACCGGGGCGGGGCCTCCGGGGCGTCGATCCAGTCGGGGAGGTTTTCGAAGTTGATCCCGGCCAGAATCCGCCCCAGCCCGGCCCCATCGTTTCCCAGGGTGGCGGTCACCCGGGGGTTGGTGAGCATCAGGCCGCCGTCGGGGGAAACGGCCAGGATACCCACCGGGCTGGTCTCCATGACGAGCTGCATCAGGTCCCGCTCCCGATGGAGAGCCGCTTCGGCCTCTTTACGCTGAGCCACCTCCGCCTCCAGGCTGGCCATGGATGCCTTCAGCTCCCGGTGAGCCTTCTGGACCGCCTCGTTTTTCCGGTAAAGCTGGGAATAGGTGTCCCAGATCTCCGAAACCATTTGATTGAGCGCCACCTCGATGAGGCTCCACTCGTCGGTCCGGCCCAGGCTGATCCGGGTATCGAAGTCGCCGTCGCCGATGGCCCGGAGCGCGGTGGTAATGGCTTTCATGGGCTGTCGGATGTTGACGAGGAAGAAGAGATAGGTGAAGATCCCGAAGGCGACGATCACCAGGCCGGTGAGGAGGAACACGAAACCGATGGAAGCGTCCATGGTCCGCCGGTTCCGCTCGAGCATCCGTCGGGTACTCTCCAAAAGGGCCGCGTCCACCGTACGCATTTCCAATTCGGTCGCCCGGACGGCATCGTCCACCACCATCCGGGCCCGGCGGAAATCAATGAGGGCGTTGTTGAAGCCGACCACCGCCTCCTGATAGGCCGCCACAAGGTCCAGCAGGCGGGAGCCGAATGCGGCGATCTCCGGCTCCGAAGCCAGAAGCGTCCGGAGCCGGAGATGAAGGTTCCCCAGCATCCGGACCACCCGGTCGGCGTCAGGGGTCGAGGCGCCCAGCGGGTCGAGGCGGCAGAATGCCTGGGACACCGTCAGGACCGATTCACGATAGGAGGGGATCAGGGCCGTGAGCTGGTCGAGCATCGATGTGGACTGACCGGCCATAACCCGGTCAATCTTCTTGTTGAAGACGGCCGTCTCCAGCCGGTCCAGATCCTTCCGCATGGCCGAGTCGATCTCACGAACCCCGGCCGCCCGGCGGTTGACGGTCCGGCACCGGTCGAAGAGGGTTTCCAGCGTCTCTCGAAACCGATTCAGGGGGTCCCGGAGCGTCGTCATCCCCTCGGCGCTCATCACCCGGTCCGTCATTTCCATGAGCCGGGCTGCTTCCGTCTTCAGGGTCTCGGGCTGCCCGTAAAAGGTGCTCACCAGAAGACTGGTCCCGCTGAAAACCTGGGACAGGTCCCGGCCCAGCCGGCCGATCCGGATTACACGGGGGATCTCCTCGTCCATGACCGTTTCGGTCATCCGGGTAATGTCCTGAAAGGACATGTACATAATCCCGGCGACAACCCCAAAGACGGCGAAGATCATCAGGTTCAAAACAAGGAGCTTGGCGGTGATGCCGAAGCTGAACGGTTTGACGGCGGGGCGCATGTCGGATACGAAAACGCTGTCTAAGTCGGCCATGAGCGGGCAGTCGCCGAAAAGAGGCTCAAACCGCTGTCCGGTCGATGACCGACTGACTCAGGGCATCGAAAACCGCGTGGCCCGCCTTCAGCCCCGACGCGGGCTCGACCTTCTGGCCGAGGGCGAGCTTCCGGACCGTCTCGAGGGCCTCCCGGTCCCGGCTGCTCACCGGCCCCTCCATCAGAAACAGCCGGGGGGGTTCCGTGCTATGGATGATCACCGGCGCATGGAGGGTCTCTCCGGGAGCCCCGGCAACCCGGCGGGTGAGGATTCGGGCGGTGCCGGTCCGCATGGCTTCAGGAGCGGGCGTGCAGCCCAAAAGCTCGGCGAACAGGGTCAGGGCCTCATCGATCCCGTCGGTCTGCCCCATGTCGATGGATGCTTTGCCCTCACGGGCCAATTCAGCAATGTCCTCGGGCGTGTAGCTCAAATCGAGCCCCTCGAGCGACTCCGACTGAACCGCCCGCACCGAGTCCTCCCGCTTGGCCTCGACGATGTCTTTGTCATTGAGAATCTTGATGATGTTGCCGATGCTGATCATCTCCCGGACAGTGGGGCTTTTCCGCATGGCCACGTCGGCCGCCGTGGACCGGTAGAGGGGCAGCTCGTTGTCGAGGACGAGAATCCGGGCAACCTCCCCCTCGACGGGCCGGAGATAGAGCTCCAGGTCCCGCTCCGTCCGATGGGTAAAGGGGCTTTCCGCCAACAGGGAGCGCATGGCCTCGCGGTCGATCTTCTCCCCGCTGCCAGGGGGGCCGACGGAAGCGACCACCGTCTTGGCCCGCTCGTCGATCCGGATTTTTTTTAACAGGTTTTCTTTGAATGACATGGGTTTATCCTTTCGGTTAGGCGGCCTGGCCCGATGGCCATTCCGATTTTTTTCGTGCAAGATCAGGTCAAAGCCGCTATAATGTGCTGACCAGAAAAATGGGTTGTTATTCGCCTTAGTTTTTATCTTATTTGGCTTTGAACAGTCAAGCATTTTGCGAGGCGGTCCCGGTGTGGCCGCCCTGAAATCAGGGAACGGGATTGATGATGGACGACGCGGACAAAACCCAGGAATACAGCCTGATCGACGATCTGGAGCGGCTTCGGCAACAGGTCAACGACTGTGAACGTCGCTATCAGACCCTTGTGGAGACCAACCTTTATGGGATACTGGTTATCGATTCGAACGGCGCCATCACCTATATCAATACGGTTCAAGGAAATGTCCTGGGCTATCCAACGGCGGGGTTGGAAGGACGGGACATCTGGCCATTGCTGGCCGGAGACGAGGACCGGACGGGCCTGGCCGCTCACCTCAAGCGCCTGGCCGGGGATGAAACCGACCTCTACGCCTGGACCGGCCGCTATTTAAAGGAGAGCGGCGAGACCGTCCAGCTCAAGCAAAGCTGGAACCGCATGAGAAACGAGGCCCAACAAGTGACTGGTTTTGTTGGATTTACCATTGCCGTGGCCGGGGAGAAGCCGATTCAGATGAGCATGGCCCGCCGGGCATCTGAACCCGCCGGCACGGTGAACGGCGACCGGTACCGGAGGATTGCCGAAGCCGCTTCCGAGCTGATCCTCACCGCCGACCCCGAGGGCGGGATCACCTACATGAACGAAAAGGGTTTGGAGCGCCTGGGATACTTCCAGGAGGAGCTGCTTGAGATGAACATCGCCGACATCCTGCCCCCGGATCAGCTTGACAAGCTCAAACAAACGCTCGGTTCCCCCGCCGGTACCGTTTCCGGTGGGGGGGCGGTGGCCCGGATCGAGCTCATCAACCGGAGCCTCAACCTCATCCCCATGGAGACCTCCGCCGCCTGGATTCGCCGGGATGGCCAAGCAGCGGAAATGCTGGTGGTGGGACGGGACCTTACCGCTCGACTGGAGCGGGACCGTCAGATGATGCGGTCCCGGGCCTTCGAGTCGGTCCGGGCCATGGCCGATGGTCTCCGCCGGGAGCTCCACGCGCTGGTGGCCGAGGTGTCGGGTCCCGTGGACGCGGCTTTGGCGGCGGCCGATCCGGACAGCCCGGACCAGCAACGTCTGGCCTCGGTTCGGGAGGCCCTTCGGAGTGGCGCGGCCCTGGCCCGCCGGCTGGGGGGGATCGCCGGGGTTGGCGCCAACCGGCGCGTTTCGGGTCCCCTGGCGGGTTTGGTCCGGCAGACGGCCAATAAAGCGCTCGGCGATTCAACCGTCCGTCCGGAGATGACCCTGCCCAAGCACCTCTGGCCAGTGGCTTTTAACGGCCAGGAGCTGGGGCTGGCCCTGTTTCACATCATCGTCAACGCCCGGGAATCCATGCCCACCGGCGGCCGGATTCGGATCGCCGGAGAAAACGTGTCGGTGGACGAAGAGGCCGAGGGGCGGACCGGGGTTCTGAAGGCCGGCCGGTACGTCCGTCTCCGGATCATCGACCACGGGGTCGGGATTCCCCAATCCCGGATCGACCATATCTTCGACCCCTATTTCACCACCAAGGACCGGTCGGGACACCGAGGTCTCGGCCTGACCCTGGCCGACGCCATCGTCAGAAGGCACGGAGGGTTGATCTTCGTGGAGTCCAAGCCCAAGTACAAAACAGAGCTCCAGGTCTTTCTGCCGGCGGCTCGGAAATAGCCCGGCCGGCGCCCGCCACCGCCATCCGCGCCATCGACGATGCATCTCGAACAGCGACCCGACGTCAGCCGACTTTCCGACACCATTCTGGCCATCGAAGGCCCCAAGGGGGGCCGGTTTCCCTACTGCAACAGCTTTCTCATCACCGGCCATGTGACGGTCCTCATCGACGCCGGGATCGGGGAGGAGAAGATCCGGGAGATCGACGCCCACCGACGGATCGACATCCTGGTCATCAGCCATTCCCACCCCGATCACATTCTGGCCTGGCAGGCCCTGTCCGACCGGAAGCTGATGCTGCCCCGCCAGACCCCCGACTCGGTCACCGACCTGACCGCTTTCGGGCAGCGGCTGACCGGGGCGGCCGACAAGGGAGCCTATTGGGAAAAAATGGTCGGCGGCGGGATGGAGCTGACTGCCCTGCGAAAGCCCAATGGCCGATTCGGCCATAAAACGGTCCTCAAGATGGGAGATGCCCGCCTGGAGGCGATCCACGCCCCCGGCCATCTCGATGACCACTACTGCTTTTTCGAGCGCGACTCCGGCACTCTCCTGACCACCGACATCGACTTCTCCGGCTTCGGGCCCTGGTACGGGAACCCCGAATCCGATCTGGCGACCTTCGAGGAAAGCGTCCGGCAAGTGATGGCCCTGCCCTATCGAGTGGTTGCTTCCAGCCATCGCCCCCCCATCCGGGGGGACGCCACCGAGGCATTTGAAGCCTTTCTGGATGGTTTCAGGCGGCATCGGGACACGATCCTGGCCCTGTGCAGCCCGCCCCGGAGCCTCCAGCAGATGGTGGCCCTGTCCCCCTTCTACCGCAATCGGATGCCCGACAAGGTCCTCCAGCGAATTTTCGAGGAGCCCATGATCCGAAAGAACCTCGACCGGCTCATCGCCGAGGGTCGGGTCCAGGAAAAATTCGGGCAGTTCCGGAGGGTTGATTAGACATGAAACGATTGATCCCGTTGGTGTTGACCCTGGCGTGCCTGCTTGCTACCGATGTGATGGCCGAGTTTTATCGTTATACGGACGAGGCCGGGAACCCGGTCTTCGTGGACGACCTCAGCAAGGTCCCTCCGGAGCGCCTGGAAAGCCTGAAGTCCTACCGGGAGCCCCTGGACGGGCTGTCCGAGGCCGATCGGAAGCAACGGCGGGAAGCCGCGGAGAAGGCTCGACAGGCGCGCCGGAAAAAGACCGCCCCACCGGAGTCCGGGCCGGTGGAAACGGCGGTGACCATCCGGGGCAACCAGGTTTTCGTCCCGGTCACCCTCGGCCACGGCCCTCACCGGGTCGAAACCACCCTCTTGCTGGACACCGGGGCCTCGATCACCGCCATCCACCGGGATGTGGCCGAGCAGCTCTACCTCCCCGCCTACCGCCGGGTCCAGGCCCGGACCGCCGACGGGACGATCATCGAGGCCCGGATCATCACCCTGGAATCACTGACGGTGGGGCCCTTCCAGCGCCGGGACCTGACCGTCGGGATCATCGACCACCAGGCCCCCCAGGTGCCCTACCGCGGCCTGCTCGGGATGAACTTTCTCCGGGACTTCAACTATGCGGTGGACGTCCGGCGGGGAGTGATCCGCTGGCTTCCCTGACGCGGGTCAGGAGGGTTCCGGCAAATCGAGGGCCCGGGCAATCTCCTCGGCCACCCGCCGGACAAACCGGTCCAGGGCCTCACCATCCAAGGGCCGGCCCGGCTCGGGCACGGCCGTCAGATCATCCGGCCGGATCAGGGCGGGGGCGTTGGCGATTTCGGGCCGAGGAGTCACCTCGAATTCCGGCGGGAAGCGGTTTTCAAAATACATCTCCTGAAAGCCGGCGAACTTGAGGGCGTGGGCCGTGGAATCGAGGACCGCCGTCTCGGCTTCCGAAACCAGCCCGGCCTTCCTCGCCCGCACCAGCCCGGCCAGGCACTCGCCGCCGTGGGTGCAGGCGATGTGCCCGCTTCGGTTGGCCCGAAGCTCCCAGTCCATGATCTCCTGCTCCTCCACCGCCACCACGAAGACCCGCTGATCCCCGGCCAGCCGGTCATAAGTTTCAGCCAGATGAATCACCCGGGGCATCGAGACCGGGTTGCCGATCATGGCGGCCTGAGCCACCGACGGCCGGACATCGACCGGGACAAACCGGCGCCTGGCGGGGTCCGCTTCCTTGTAATACCGGTAAACCGGGTCCGCGTGAGTCGATTGAACCCCGATGATCTTGGGCAATGCCGAAATGATCCCCAGGTCGTAACACTTCAGAAAGCCGTTCATCACCGCCGTGATGTTCCCGGCATTGCCGATGGGAACCACCACGACGAGATTCCCCAGGTCCCATTCGAA
>CAYNGG010000032.1:0-16849 GCA_964396575.1 uncultured Desulfobacteraceae bacterium
ACCCACAACATAGGTTTGGCCACCCCTGGGAGCGCCGCACGCCAGTGCGGCCAAGCCCCGAAGGGGTTGAACATACCAGACCGGGGCGGAGCCCCGGCTCCCCGTGCCTGCCCGAGATGGGCGGCCGCAAGGGCCGCCCCTACAACATGCGAACGGGACGCCCGCGCTCCCAGGGGCGAACACAAGGTTCGCCCCTACAATGAAAATTGGGTTCCGTCACCCCTGGGATTAAAATCCCAGGCCGGGGCAACCCTGAAGAGGGTGAGCATACCAGACCAGGGCGAATGGCCTAAACGATGGCCAATATCCTTTCCGAGCAGTGATTACGGCGTCGCATCAAGGGTTCCGAATTCTATCAACCTCTTAATTTCTTGGACAAAATCCTGGGTGATGTCAACGAGGTGCTGAACCTGATCATATTCGAAATGAGTTAACGGCTGATAGTCTCCTCGTTGACGACTATCAAAGATAATATCGTAAAAACGCCCCCATTTCGGATCGATCTGTCCTGTTTTGATATAATCGCGGTGAAGCGCTGCTCTAACGGCCGAATGCTTTTTGAAAGCTTTTCCATCATTCCATAGCACCGCGCTAAGTGCATAAAAACAAGCATAATACGATGTTCTAACACAAGTAAACAGCCTTTTAGCTTCAAGCTCGCTGATTGCGGATGCGAGGGATTCTTCTGATTTGGTCAGCCAATATTGGACCAGTATTTCAAGGTGGTCCGAGCCGGACATCTGGTCATCGCTCATGACGCCACCACTCCTTCCCGATAAATGTGATCCCGAATCGGGAAGAGCTTAAACATCCCGTCGCTCCAGTCTTCGAGCGTTGTATCCAGAATGCTGATGATCACATCGTGGGCGATCTCGATGTCAAACAGGGCACCGATCATTTGCTCCCGCTCTTTCCACTGGATGGGACGGGATGTCAGCAGCATCAGGTCGATATCGGAGCCTTCTTCGTCATCGCCCCGGGCCTTGGAGCCGAAGAGGATCACCTTTTCAACGGGGTAGTTTTTTTTCAGCAGCCGGACCGCTCGCCGGATGGCCCGTTTTTCGCTATCGCGCAGGCTCAGCGCCGCCAGGGTCCGGTCCGGATTGGCCACCCATTTTCCCATCTTCGATCTGCCCTCCTTAGACCCCCACCAACGCCCCCTCCAGATCCTCGATGATGTCGTCGGGGTCTTCGAGGCCCACGGAGAGGCGGATCAGGCCGTCAGCGATCCCGGCGGCGGCCCGTTCCTCGGAGGTGTAGGTGGCGTGGGTCATGGAAGCCGGGTGCTGGATGAGGCTTTCGCAGTCGCCCAGGCTCACGGCCAGGATGCAGAGCCGGACCCCGTTCATCACCCGCCGGCCGGCATCGATCCCGCCGGCGACCTCGAAGGCGATCATCCCTCCGAAGCCCCGCATCTGTTGTTGGGCCAGAGCGTGGCCGGGGTGAGAAGGCAGGCCGGGATAGTGGACCCGGTGGATCTTGGGGTGGGTCTCCAGCCATTGGGCGATCTTCAGGGCGCTGTCACTGTGGCGGGTCATCCGGAGGGCCAGGGTCTTGATCCCCCGGAGAAAGAGCCAGGCGTTAAAGGGGCTCATGACCGGGCCGAAGTGGTGGGCATAGGATGAGCGGATTCGGTCCATCATCTCCTTTGACCCGACGATCATTCCGCCGATGATATCGCCATGGCCGCTCAGGTACTTAGTGGCCGAATGGACGACGATCCCGGCGCCGAGGGCCAGGGGAGACTGGAGGTAGGGCGATGCAAAGGTGTTATCCACCACCAGGGGGATGCCCCGCTCGGCGGCCACCCGGGCAAAAAGGCCGATGTCGATGACGTCGAGGGTCGGGTTGGCCGGGGTTTCGATGAAGAGGAGCCGGGTCCGGTCGTCCACCCGAACCCGAACCTGGTCGGCGGCGCAACAGTCGGCCGGGGAGATGAACCGGACCTCGATGTCGAATGCGGCCAGGTGGTGGCGGAAAAGGGCGTAGGTTCCGCCGTAAACCGTGGTGCAGGAGACGATGTTGTCGCCAGGCCGGGCGAGGGTGAGGGCGACCGATGCGATGGCGGCCATCCCCGACCCGGCGGCCACCGCGTCTTCGGCCCCTTCGATGGCGGCGAGCTTCTCCTGAAGGAGATCGACGGTGGGATTGCCGATCCGGGTGTAAACGTAGCCGTCTTCGGTCCCGTCGAAGATCCCGGCGCCGTGGTCAACGTCCCGGAATCGAAAGGTCGATGTCAGGTGGATCGGCGGCACCAGGTCCATGGATGTGGTATGGCGGGTGTGGGTTCCGTGGACCATCAACGTGTCGCGGCGGGGTGATTTCATGAGCGGCTCCTTTGGGGGCGTCCGAGATTTTAGATTTTAGATTTTGGAAATGTGCAATCATCAATCATCAATCTAAAATCATCAATCAAAATGGCTAAGGTCCGGGCGGCTTGTTTTTGAGACGCCGGATTCGGTCCCGGTAATAGGCGGCCTTTTCGAACTGCTCCGCCTCGGCGGCCTCCCGCATTTTCGCCTCGAAATGGTCGATCTGCTCCTTTCGGGGCAGGCGGGCGACCTCGTCCTCGGCCGCCGCCTGGGCGGCGATACTCCTTCCTACCATAAGCGCCACGATCATGGCCAGCGCCATTCCCACGGCCGAAGCCGACACCGAGATCATCAGGGACTGACGGGAGATGTTATTCAGCTCCGCGTCACCCCGGGCCGCCCGCTCCCGGCTTGCCTGGTGAAGCCGCCAGAGGGCTTCCACGGCGGCCTCCCGAATTGACGGGAGGTCGGGATCGGCCTCCGGATTCAGGCGGAGCTCGTTATAGGCATCGACGGCCGTCCGGACCGGAGCCAGAGCGTCTTCCGACTCGGCCCCCCCGAGGACTCCGGCCAGAGTCTGGATCTGCCGTTCGGCGGACTCGAGGGCGTCCTTGAGGCGAGCCCGGGCGTCGGGGTCATCCGCCCCAAGCCGGGCCGCCGCCGCGTCGATCCGCTGGATCGCGAAGGCGGTTGAAGTAGCCTCGACGGCGGTCCGCCACTGGTGGGATTGCTCGGCCGCGGTCTGTTGGATCATCCGGAGATTGAAGTAGCTCAGGGCGATGATGACGAGGACAACGGTCATGGGGATCATCACCGCCGCGAAGATTTTGACGGGGATGGTTACCTGGGTCAGGGGCGCGGATCGCTTGCCGGTGGTGATGGGTCGTCGCATGGGTCTTATCTCCGATGGTCATCCGGCGGCCGGCGGGGCACAGACGCGCATGGCCGAGCCGCACTTTTTGCATTTGGACCGGGCCCCCCCGTCGGGAACCTTCCGGCCGTCGATCCAGTAAACCTCGTGGCACTCGCCGCATCGGCAGCGGACCTCGCCCATGAGCCGACGCCAGAATGGCCGTTCGTAGTCCTGAACCTCGTCCTGGTTCGGAAAAACCTTGACCTTGCCGGACTTCAGAAAGGTCATCGTCGGCGGATCGACAAAGACCGAGTCGATCCGGGAGATGATTCGAATCAGGGTCTGGCGGAAATTTTCCAGGGAATTGGTCCCCGGTTTGGGGATGAAGCTCGCGAATTGCACGGTGTCGCTGCTGATCCGGAACGGGCGCTGCTCGTTGGCCACGAAGAGGTCGGCGTGGAGCCGGCGGCCCCCCTCGGGCTCGAGCCCCAGCACGAAGATGGCGTAAATCCGGTCGTAGGTCACCGGCGGGACGTTTATGATGTTCAGGTTGATCCCGTCGTCGAGCGCGACGGTCTTGTTGGCCTGGCGGGGGGCCACCGAGGCCACCTGATACCGGGGCGGACCGTTGGTTGACGGCAGGGGGCGGAAACGCTTGGCCAGAGGGATGGCCGGGGGCCTGGCCTCCGGCGGTTTGGCCGGGGCCGGTTTGGCCGTCTTAGTTGGCTTCCCCTTGAGGGGCTTGGCCGCCGCCTTGGCCCGTTTTCGGGAGAGCTGGGCCTTGGCTTCTTTTAACCTTTTGCCGGCCGCTTTCCGTTGATCGGCCGGGAGGTCGGGGAAGGTCTTGAGGAGGGTTGTGCAGGCGGCGGCCGCGTCTTCGGGCCGGTCGAGGAAGTCGATGCAGAGGTCGGCATGGCGCATCAGGGCGTCGGCGGCCAGGTCGGCCGATGGCGGGTCCTCCTCCTCGCCGTAACGGTCGAACAGCCGCCGATAGGCCAGAGCGGCCTCGTCATGGCGCTCCTCGCCGACGAGAGCCCCGGCGATGGCATTATGCCGGTCCACCTCCAGCCGGGCGTGGGGGTAGCGCTCGGAAATCTCGACGAATTCCTCGACGGCGTTATCGTCCAGACTCTGCTCCAGAAAGAGGCGGATCGTCCGTTTGAATTCGATGTTGGCGGCCCGGTCCTTGCCGGCCTCGAAATAGGCCCGGCAGAGATCGCCGTGGACGACGGCGTTCTCCGGGTCCTTGAGAATGGATTTGCGGAGGTCCATGATGGCCCCGTTGATGTCGCCCTCGCGGAGCTTCCGGGAGCCCTCGGCGTAGTTTTCGTCCACCAGGTTGGTCTTCCGCTCGATGGCCGGGGCTAAAACCTTGTCCTCGAACCCGGAGTATTTAATCACCAGGGCCACGATCGCCCCGAAAATAAAGCCGCCGATGTGGGCCCAGACCGCCACTCCGCCGCCCTCGGGGGATAGATGGCTCATCTTGTAAGCCTCGAAGAGCTGCTGGAGGAGCCAGAGCGGGAGCATGAAGTAGGCCGGGGCGTGGAAGGTCCCCTGCTTGATCCGGAACCCGAAGAAGAGAAAATAGTAAAAATAGATCCGGGTGCTGTGGAACCGGATGAGAAAGGCACCCATGAGGGCGGCGATGGCCCCGGATGCCCCCACGAGGGGGATCGGGCTGGCCGGGTAAATGGCGGCGTGCATGAGGGTGGCGACGGCCCCGCCCATGAGATAGAAGATCGGAAAGACCACCCGGCCCCAGATGTCCTCGAGAACCCCGCCGGTGAGCCACAAAAAGAGCATGTTGAAGAGGAGATGGAAAAAGCCGCCGTGGAGGAACATCGAGGAGATGATGGTCAGGATGCCGCCTTCGGCCGGGATGTAGCCGTATTTCCGGTAGAACTCGTCGTCGTAGGCATCGAGAAAGTCCTCAACCCGCCGGTCGAGCTCGGCCTGCTCCTCGATGATTTCCTCGGCCTCCCCCCGTTCGGGAAGGTTCCCCAAGCCCCCGATGCTTTCAAGCTGCTTGAGGGTCTGCCGGGCCTTGGCCGGGAGCCGGGACATCACATCCTCGGGCATCTCCAGGTAGGGGTGAGTGCTGTAATAGCTGAAAAGCCGCTCGTATTCCTTCTGGAGGGCCTCCTGGGAGGCGGGGGCCACCAGATAGGTGACGACCAATAGGAAGACGCAGGTGGCGAGGATGCCGATGGTGACATACGGGGTCCGCTGAACCTCGCCGCTTTCATGGCTTAAGGGGAGGAGAAACATGGTCGTCTCCTTGGGAGGGGTGCCGGCCGGGACCCCGCCGGGTCAGGTCTCAGCGAGGGTCGGCCGGGCCTCCAGGGAATCCAGGATTTCAAAAAAACAGCGCTTTTCCTCGGGGTCGATCCGATCGGCCGCCACCGCAAAGGGGTAGCTCACGGAGGTGCTGGCGGCGATGTCGAGGCAGGCCGAGAGCATCGATTCCCGGAGCGCCTTGTTGGCCTCCGGGTCCGATGTGGTCAGACGGACCGACGGGATCAGCTCCCGAAGGGTCCGGAGTAAAGCCGGGTCGGGCCGATACTCCAGAAACCGGCGGAGAAACGCATAGGCCGCGTCGGGGGTGATGATCTCGTAACCGGCCAGCCGATTCAGGTGGTCCAGGTGGCGTCGGAGGTACTCGTCGAGGACGAGGATCTCGTCGATCTGGACCATCCCGTCCGCCCAGGTCATCTCGATGAGCGGGATGATGTCGATGAGGTAAACCTCGGCGCCGTCAATGCCGTGCCGGCGCAACTGTTCCAGGGCCTGCTCCCGGTGGATCGTCTCGGTTTCGGACATGGTAGCTCCTCGGGTTGGCGGTGGCTCAAAATCGCGTCGCGTCATCTCTCGTCCGGCGGACGGTCACCCCCCTTCGCCCGTGTCCGCGCCGTTTTCCCCGGTATCGGTGTCGGTACCGGTACAAACACACTGGCAGCTTTCGCTGTAGCTCCCGTCCCGGCAGAGGCACCAGCCGGTCTCGCAATCGCAGGTATGGACCCCGCCCCGGCCCTCGCAGCAGCCCGGCTTGCAGCCGATGTAGGTCGAATCCGGGACGTAGGTCTGGATGCACCCCTCGATGGTGACCGACCAGGGGTCATCCGAAACCACCTCCAGGCGATACTTCCCGGCCGGCAGATACCGGACCGCCGGGGTGTTTTCGACGCTCTTGGTGTAAACCACGGTGATGACCACCTCGCCGGTGGCCACATCGACCAGGTGAAGGGCGACCCGGGAGTCCGCGGAGTGAGTGGTGATGATCGTCACGTTACAGCCGAAACTGTAAATGTTTTCGGAAAAGCCGGACTCGTCGAACCCGCCGGTAAACGAGTTGGTAAAGGATGCGGTCCCGTTGCCGTCCCCTCCGTTGTCGTCATCGCCGTCGATCTCGTCGCAGCCGAAAACGAGCAGCCCCATCAGACAGAGCACAATTGCCCATCGCGTCATCGGTATCTCCCCTCGGTTGGCGGTCTGGTGATCCGGCCGGCATGAGCGGTCTGAAGGCGCCGGCCGATATCTTTAGCCCTATACCAAGGGCTCCCCGGTGTCAATCGAAAGGAAAAGGCGGGGCCGAGGATCTCCGGAAAGACCTCCGAGGTTTCCAAAACTTTGGAAACCCCGGAGGTCTTTATCGGCTCGTGAAGGGTGCCCGAAAGCATAAAACTTTTTGCTGACCGCGGACAATGAACGCAAAAAAGAAAAGACGGCTAACGGTCGTCCGGGGCGTCAACGGACGCCCCGGACGACGGTCGAAAATGATATCCGATTAAAACCCCTCTCGCACCACCAGAATCCGCTTAGCCGAATCCCAGGACCCGAGGGTGATCAGATGGCCGTCGATATCGTCGTGGGCCAGAAAGGTTCCCGGCTTGTCGTGATCGTGGCGGACCGCGAAATAAAACCGGGTCGTGTCGTATGACGGCTCCCCGTCCCGGGTGACAAAGGCGCTGGCGCCGTAATCGCCCAGCCCCAGCCCGTCGAATAGCGCGGACGGATCCCCGCCGCCGGCGTGGAAGGTTTCGAGGTCGGTCCAGTCCGCCACCCGGTAGCCCGACCCGAAGATCCCCGCCACGGTCGCGGCCCAGTCGGAGTCGGCCGGGTAGGTTGTCTCGGTCACCCCGAAGTCCCCGAAGACCACTCCGCCGACAATGACCGGCCCGGCCACCTTCCGCAAGGCAAAGGCCGCCTCGACAATTCCGACCACGCCGTCACCGCCCACCTCGGCATCGAGGTCAATGGACGCTCCGGGGTCCAGCCCGGCCGAGACCCTCAGCGCGATGACGGCATCTTCGAGGGTAACCGCCCGGTCCCCGTCGATGTCGCCCGGGACGACCGGAAGGACGTGACGGGTGGCCACCCGGTAGATCCGGTCGGTGGCGCTGTCGCTCACCAGGAGATGGTCTCCGTCGATCGCCAGCCCCTGGGGCGCCGGCCCCGGAGCCGGAAAGGACTCGACCACGTTCCCCGAGCCGTCCAGCCCGTAGATGGTGCCGGTCTCCGCCGATGCCATCCAGAGCAAACCGTCGCCCGAGGCCAGGCCGGTCACCGGGGCCGGGGTCGGCAGGGAATCGATCACTTCGCCCGACGGGTCGAACCGGTAAATCGAATAACCATCCCGGCCGACATGGAGATGGGCTCCGTCAAAGGCCACTCCGGTGGGAGACCCGAAGTGGATGGGCAGGGGCCATTCCGACACGACGGTTCCGGCCCGGTCGAGCGTGATGAGCTTCGGGGAATCGCCGGGCTCGGAGCCGGACGCGACCAGATAGAGATGGGTCCCGTCAGATGTCAGACCGCTCCCGTTCGATGCCGGCGCCGGAACGGCATCGGCAAGCTCGCCCGCCAGGGTCATCCCCTGGATCATCCCGGTGTCCCGGCCGAGGACCCAGATCGTCGTTCCATCGACCGCCAGTCCGGTGGGGTTGCCGGACGGCGCCTCCCATTCGTCGATAACATCCCCCGGGCAGGGGGGCGCGCAGGCCTCCACCGTCCGAAACGTGGTCTCGAGATAGTCGGAGTCGCCGCCGGACCAGAGGTCGCCGCCCCACCCCACGATGGGATTGCCGTTCAGATCGGTAACCTCCCCGGTCATCGTGAGCCGGTAAACCGTATCCGGCGCCAGCCGGGACGCGGGCACGAACCGGGCTCGCTTGTCCGAGTAGGTGATGGACAGGGGGGTCTCACCCGCGCCGCTGAGGAAGACCGAGTACGAGTTGATGGTTCTCCGGTCCATGTCGGTGGTCTCGTCAAAGACCACGGTGATCCCGGTCCCCAGGAGCACGCCGTCGCCGTCGTCCGGGGGGATCACATCGGGAATCTCGGGACGTTGGTTGTCGTCTAAGGGGATGGTCAGCTTCCCCAGCTTGGCCCGGCCGTCGTTGTAGGTCACTCGAAGATAGGAACCGTCAAAAGCCAGGCCGGACGCGCCCTCCGGGGCATCCACCGACCGGATGATGTTGCCCTCGGAGTCCATCTGGCAGATCCGATCCTCGGTGAGAATCCAGGCGGTCTGGCCGTCGGAAGCCAGGTCGGCGGGGCGATAGGGGAAGTCGAAAATCTTGTTGGAGTCCCACTCGCTAAGCCGGAAGATCCGTCGAGAATCGCCGTCGGCAAGCCAGAGGGTGGAGTCGTCAGCGGCCAGCCCGACCGGATCGTCGGCCGGGCTCTCCATATAATCCAGGACCTCGCCGTCGATCCCGAGCCTGTAAATCCGGCCCTCGGCCGGGGCCTCACAATAGAGGCGATCGTCGTAGCCAAAGGCAAGGCCCCCGACGATTTCGGCCGGGGGATCGATCTCGTCGAAAACGACTCCGGCATCGTCGGTCCGATAAATCCGGGAGTAATCTCCAGAATCGGTGAACCGGGCCGCGTAGAGGAGCTGTTCCCCGTCAAAGGCGAGCCCTGATGCTAGGTTGTCCACCGGCCGCCACTCGACAATCCGACCCGGGCACCGGGCGCCACAGTCATCCTGAGTGGTGAAGGCGTCGTCTAAAGGAACGGGCAGGCTGTTGGCGGCAAACCAGCGGTCCTCGATCGAGGAGTCTATGATGATCCAGTAGGTCGTGGAGAAATCGAGTGGGGCCGCCGGGATGACCCAGATGGTCGCCTCGGTGTAAACGACTTCCCGGGGAACCACCTCGCCGGTTTCGGCATTGACCAAGAGCACCGAATCGGGATGGACCGTATCCGGGTTCAGGGGCTCGTTGAAGACCACCCGGATAAAGGCCCCCGGCGCCACCCAGTCCGCGCCAAGGTTCGGGTAGGTTTCGATGACTTCGGGCGGGGTGTCGTCGAAAACCGGGGTGAACGGCTCGAAATAGACCCATCCCCGTCCGGGATCGTCTTCCCGGTCGTAGATGCGGTCGGCGATCACGCCGGCGTCACTGGTGCCCCAGTAGTTGTCCGGGACGTGGAGATTGGCCGTCCCGGCATGGTAGAAGTCATAGGCCCCGTTGTCGGAAATCCCGTTGAACCGGAAGCTGCCGAGGCGGGTGACCCGGACCCCGTATTCCGCGTTTTCCCGGATCTCGTTGGACTCGATGACGGTTCCCGGCGATTGGTTGAAGATCCCCTGGACCCCGTTGCTGGCGATCCGGTTGCGGATGATGGTCGGGACCATCGACGGGACGTAAATGGTCCCGACGCAGTGGACCCCGGAGACGCCGTTTCCGGCGATCTCGTTGTCCTGCATCCGGGCGGGGACGGGGTTGTCTCCGCCGAGGTAGATCCCGTGGGTGTCGTTGGCATCGATCCGATTCCCGACGATTTCGGGCTGAGCGGCCCCGTAAGCGTTGTATCCTTCATAGGCGAAGACCCCCACGCCGTTCTGGTTGCCGAAAATGTCGCAGTCCTCGACAAGGCCCTCGGCCCAGGCGATCTCCGGCTCATTGCAGCCGCTGTGAAGGTCGCCGTTGGCGTGGAAATAGACCCCGTAGCCGAGGTTGTGGGCCAGGGTCGTTCCGATGAGGGTCACTTCGGCCCGGCCCCCCTCGCAGCCCACCGCCTCCGCCCGGACCGCCACCCCGTTGGAGGCGTTGTTCCGGATGATCCCGTCGGTGATCAGGACCTCGGCCTCGTCGAGGAAGACCCCGGTCATGGCAAATTCCAGGGTGACAAAGGCCAGCTCGCTCAGGCCGCCGTCCGAATAAAAGGTCAGCCCGGTCCAGTCACCGTATCCGGGCGAGTCCGCCGCCGAAGTCAAGGTGATCCGGGAGTCCTCGGTGCCGATGGCATACAGGGTCCCCCGGACCGACAGGCCGGTGCCGTCGGTGAATTGAACCACCACGCCCGGATCGATGGTTAAGGTCTCGCCGGGGGCGATCTCGATATCCCCCGCCACGAGGATCGGGGACATGTCCGCCGTCCAGGTCCCGGCCACGGGGCCGGCCGGGATCTGGGTCTGAGCGTTGACGACGGAAAGGGTGAGCCAACAGATGATCAATCCGGTCCAGAACAACGGTTTTCTCATGATACCTGCCTTTCTTGGAGATGCGCGTTCGGTCGCTTTCGACCGGTCCGGTGGAACGGAAACGAGCCCATCCCGAGGCCGAACGGGTTGAATCCATGGGAGTCTTCCGATGGCGGGGCCCATAGCCGCCGCCGGATCGGATTTAATGACAAAAATACAAAATTTATGTTGAAAAGTAAAATATAACTTGCTATCGAAAGATTAGATTAAGATTCACTTGATGGACCGGATTCACCGGAGCGCCGAATGCTGGACCGTCCTCATACATGCTCTTCCGTTGCTTTCCTTCTGGTATTGACCTGCCCCGGCGGCCTGGCGCAACCCGACAACTACTCGGATGGGGATGTGAAATGCGATACGGATTCACCCTGGCAAGCGGGCTGACCCTTCTTTTGCTCCTGGCCGTGCCGGTGGATGGCCTGGGTGCCGACGCCGACGGCAAGGCCTACTTCGATCTCGGCGTCTTCGCTTATGAGGACGGCGACCACGAAGGGGCGATGACCAATTTCCTCCGGGCTCTGGCCAAGGACCCCGACAATCCCCGGTATCACCATTATCTCGGCAAGACCTATCTGGCCCAGGGGAAGTTTGAGGCCGCCGAGGAGCATTTCCACCGGGCCGAGATGACTCGACCGGACCTGCCGGGGCTCGACTACGACCTCGGGCTGGTCCGATACCGGGCGGAACGCTTCGAGGAGGCCGCCCGCCGGTTTCTCGCCGCGGCCCGGGCCGCCCCGGATGACCCCCGGCCCCGGTTTTACGCCGGGCTGAGCCGGTTCAAGGGCGGACAATACGAGGCCGCCGCCGAGTCGTTCCGGACGGCCGCCGAGATCGCCCCGTCCCTGGAGGACGATGCCGCCTACTATATCGGGATCTGCGAGCTCAAATCCGGTCGGGCGACACAGGCCGCCGAACGGTTCCGGTTCGTCCTGGACCATTCGGACTCCGATTCCCTCAAGGGATACGCCGACCGCTGGCTGAATGCCCTGGCCGATAAAAAGCCCTATCGGGTGCGGATCAAGGCCATGGTGGTTTACGATGATAACGTCTTGCTCCAGTCCTCGGATGACCCGTCGCCCACCGACACCGAGGATCTCGTTTTCAAGGGGTTTTTCTCCCTGACCCATGACCTGGCCCGGGGCGACCGCCACACGGTCGGAGTCGGCTACAGCCAGTATCACACCTTCCACGAGGACCTGAAACGCAACGACCTGGTGGCCGTGACCGGGCGGTTATTCGCCAGATACCGGTTTTCTCCTTTCACGGTGGGACTCGCCTACACCCCGACCTATTACCGGGTCGGGGGCGAGAGCTTTCTCTTCCGACACCGGATCACCCCCGACCTCTACTGGTCGATCCGGGATGGGACCGTTCTCCGGGGGGCTTACAGCTATTCCCGCAACGATTACGACAATGACGCCGCCGACGGTCAGTCCCATGAGGTGACCACCGCCCTTTACCAGGACCTCACCCCGCGGACTTATGTTTTCGGCGGGATCGGCTATGAGCTCAACGACGCCGACGGGGCGGAGAAATCCTATTCCCAGTACGCGGCCCGGGCCGGCACCACGGTCGGTCTGCCCTGGTCGGTGGATTTGGGCGTCACCGCCCGATTCACCCACCGGGACTACGACGATACCGAACGGGAGGATGACAAGATCCACATCGCCACATCGCTCACCCGGCCCCTGTCCATCCCCGACCTCGATCTCGACCTCTCGCTCAACTACACCTTTACGGACAACGACTCGGACGTCAACGATTACCGGAAAAACACGGTGGGGTTTTCCCTCACCGGTGGGTTTTAAGGGGGCGCCATGGACACCACCATCACCCGACTTGTTGCCTTTTTGCTCATTGGCATGATCCTGGCCGCCGCGTCCCCGCCCGCGGACGCCGCCGACCCGGTGACGCCCTATCGACCCGGCCGGGGTAAGGCCGTGGGCCGGCTTGACATCGTCCAGGGCACGGTCACCATCCAGCATCACGGGGAGACCGTCAGATACCTGGCCGAGGCCGGCCTGCCGATTTACGCTCGGGACACCCTCCGGACCCGGAAGCGGAGCCGGCTCCGGCTCGATCTCAACGACGGCAGCATCCTGACCCTGGCCGCCGACACCGAGCTGACCGTCACCCGGAGCCTCTTCGATCCAGAGCAAGAGCAGCGATCCTCGTTTATGGACATGACCGTCGGCAAGGCCCGGTTCTGGGTCCGGAAGCTCGCCGGCTGGGATGAGCCGGAATTTTCCGTCAAAACCCAGACCGCCATCATCGGGGTCCGGGGCTCGGACTTCATTGTTCGGGCCGGGGAGACGACCACCGAGGTGACCGCGCTCGATGAGACCCGGTTGACCATCGTCAGCCTGGCCGCCATGGAAGCGGCGCCGGTGCTGCTCACCGAATTCGAGCAGACGGTGGTGGCGCTCGGCGAGCTGCCTTCTGAAGTAATTCGGATCAGCCCCGAGGAAGCCGAGCAGCTCATTCTGGAGATGAGCCGGGACGCTGAGGCGGAGCCGGAAATGGATGTCCCGGAGGTCGGAGAGTCGGACCAGACGGCGGCAAGCGAAGCGGATGACGCACCGGCCGCGGCGCCTTTGGATGAAGGAGAGACCGACGAGCCCAAAGACACAACAACGATGCCGGATGCCGACGATCTGGCGGATGAAGCGGATGACGCGCCGGTGGGAGACGATTTCGCCGATGAGCCCATGGCAAGCGACGCGGCGGTTTCGGAGACGGATTGGTCCGCCGATGAGATGGCCGGAGACGACTTCGGGGTCATGGATGACGAGGAGATCCCCGAGCCCGAGGAATTCGAGGAATTGGACATAGGCATTGAATCGGATCTCGCGGGCATGGATGAGACCTTTGTGGAAGACGACATGGACCAGCTCGAGGAGGAGATTGAGGCGGAGGTCGATGATATCATGGAGGAGGCGGCCGACGAGAGGATGCCCGAGCTTCCCGGGCCGCCCCATTGATCCGACGACACAGATCAACTCACGCGGGCCGGATGCCCGCGAGACCGAGGGGATAAGCCCCAAAGGGAAATAGGATGAGACATCACAAAACTCGCATTGCGCTCGTATTCGCGATGCTGGCCGGGGTTGCGCTGGTCGTGGCCGGGCCGGCGGGAGCATCCATTACGGTGAGCATCACCCCGGCCGACGGCGGCACCGTCCATTCCTGGCCGGAAGGCATCGGCTGCCCGGATGACAATTGCTCGGCCACCTTCGACACCGGGACGGAGGTGATGCTGACGGCCACTTACCATTCGGGCTTTCAGTTCGACCACTGGGAGGGGGACGCATCCGGCACCAATGACTCCGTGGTGGTCATCGCCGACCGCCCGCTGAACATCACGGCCGTCTTCATCCCGGTCCGGAATCCCCAGACCCTGACGGTGTCCGTGTCCCCGCTCGATGCCGGGGTCGTCCACTCCTGGCCCTCGGGGATCTGGTGCGTCGAAGAAGGCTGCACCTGGGACTACCCCGAAAACGAACAGATCGAGCTGACCGCCGAATACCATTCCGGCTATCAATTCGATCACTGGGAGGGCGACCTGTCCGGTGATCAGTCCACGGGATACGTGACCATGGACGGGCCGAAAACCGTCACCGCCGTCTTCGTGCCCGTGAAAAATCCTCAGACCCTGTCGGTCTATATCGAGCCGGTTGGCGCCGGCGTAGTTCACTCCTGGCCATCAGGGATCTGGTGTACCGAAGCCCACTGCGATTTCGATTATCCTCAAGGTGTTGAGGTCTCGCTGACCGCCGACTACCACTCCGGTTACGAGTTCAGCCACTGGGAAGGGGACGCATCGGGACAAAACAATGTCACCTATGTGGTCATGGACACGCCCAGATCGGTCACCGCCGTCTTTGTGCCCGTGGAAAACCCCCAGACCCTCTCGGTGACGGTGGAGCCCGTCGATGCCGGGGTGGTCCATTCCTCACCAACGGGGATCTGGTGTACCGGAGGCACCTGCCCCTTCGACTTCCCCGAGGGCGCCGAGGTGACCCTCACGGCTGATTATCAATCGGGCTACGAGTTTGACCACTGGGAGGGGGCCCTGTCCGGCGAAGGGATTACTGGCATCGTCACCATGGATGGCCCCAAATCGGTCACCGCCGTTTTTGTGCCGGTCCAGAATCCTCGAACCCTGTCGGTGACGGTGGAGCCGGCCGGGGCCGGGGTGGTTTACACCTTGCCCGAGGGGATCTGGTGTACCAAAGGCACCTGCCCCTTCGACTTTCCCGAGGGCATCGAGGTGCTACTCACCGCCACCAATCAATCGGGCTACGAGTTTGACCGTTGGGAGGGCGACCTATCCGGCCCGGATCACGAAGGGACCGTCACCATGGATGGGCCCAAATCGGTCACCGCCGTCTTTGTGCCCGTGGAAAACCCCCAGACCCTGTCGGTCATTGTCACGCCGCCCAACGCCGGGGTGGTTTACACCTCGCCCGATAGGATCTGGTGTACCGGTGGCACCTGCGCCTTCGACTTTCCCGAGGGCATCGAGGTGATCCTCACCGCCACCCATCAATCGGGCTATGCGTTCGACCACTGGGAAGGGGACCTATCCGGCCAATCTCTCGAAGAGACCGTCACCATGGATGGGCCCAAATCGGTCACCGCCGTCTTTGTGCCCATGGAAAACCCCCAGACCCTCTCGGTGACGGTGGAGCCGGCCGGGGCCGGGGTGGTTTACACCTCGCCCGAGGGAATCTGGTGCACGGAGGGGACCTGCGCCTTCGACTTTCCCGGAGGCAGCGAGGTGCTCCTGACAGCGGTGTCCGAAACCGGCTTCCAATTCGATCGATGGGAAGGGGGCGACGACGATCTCGCCGGCGTCATGGCCACGGTAATCATGGACGGCCCCAAATCGGTTACCGCCGTCTTCACCGACGCGGATACGGTGAGTGTTCCGCCCGGCAGCACCCTGGCCGATCTCCGGATGATCTCCTTTCCCTACCAGATGGGCCAAACCAGCGCGACCCATCTTTTCGGGGATATCTACGACTACCCGGGCAATCACCGGATTGGCGGCTATGACCCCCAGATCTCGGACTATCGGGAATACGGCGAGGGACTCACCATCGAGACAGGCCGGGCGATCTGGATTCTGGCCCGTCATGGTATTGATATCACGATGATCGGCGAGCCGGTGGTCCCGGATGCCGACTTCGAGCTTCCCCTTGGGTACAATGCCGCCAGCCGGGACGGCTGGAACATGATCGGCCCGCCCAGTCAGCAGGCTTTTGACTGGCGGGAGCTCCGGGTGGTCCAATACGATCCCGACACCGGCCAGGTCATCGCCGGACCGATGAAGATCACCGACCCCGCCAACAACCTGGTCTCCCCGATCCTCTGGAAATGGCGCAGCGGCGGCTATGTTTACGCCGATCCCGCCGGAACTTACACCCATCCCGATTACGAGCCGGACCCCTCAGCCTCGCCCTTTTTAATGTCAGCGGGCGCCGGATACTGGATCGAGGCATTGGCCCCCGATCTGGCGCTTCGCTTTCAAAAGGCGGCGGCTCGCCGGTTGAGCGCGGAAGCCGCCACGACCCGCTCGGCTGAACCGCGACAGGCGGCCCAAGCCGATGGCGGAGCGGGGGAGTCATCCGACGGCCCGCCCCCGCCCATCGGCGGGCTTTCAGGGGCCGACTCCGGGAGTGTGAGCGGCGGGTGCTTTGTGCGGACCATCGGAAAGTGACGGGAATGAAGCCCGTGGGGACTTGATCCCCAGAATATGATGAACATACGCAGAGCCACTATCGAAGATTTTGAACAGATCTGGCCCATCTTCCATGAGATAGCCGCGGCAGGGGAAACCTATGCATACCCTCGCGATATAACAGAGGAACAGGCTCGCAAAATCTGGATGGATACCCCAAAACGAACGTATGTGCTCGAGGAAAACGACAATATCTTGGGCACTTACTACATCAAGACGAATCAACCGGGACCAGGCGCCCATGTTTGTAATTGCGGCTACATGGTCTCCTCAAACGCCAGAGGACGCGGTATAGCCACTGCAATGTGCGAACACTCACAGCATCTAGCAAGAGAGCTTGGGTATAAGGCCATACAGTTTAACTTAGCGTCCAAGTTAAAATAACATGTACAAATACTATATCTCATACATACCTTCCTGAGGCATTATTTTGTAATTCCATTCGCCATGAA